>NZ_LZKH01000030.1:0-18358 GCF_001672745.1 Mycobacterium sp. E1386 | reverse complement strand
CCGCAGCTTCGTCAACGGCGCACGGGTCGACTCGGCGGTGCTTCGCGACGGCGACGTCGTCACGATCGGCAACATCGACCTGGTCTTCGCCGGCGGCACGCTGGCCCGCCGCGACGAGAGCGCGACCGCCACGCCCACGGGGGGTCTGGACGTGCGCGGCGTGAGCTGGACGATCGAGAACAACAAGACGCTGCTGGACGACATCTCGCTGGGCGCGCAGCCCGGAACGCTCACGGCCGTCATCGGCCCCTCGGGTGCGGGCAAGTCGACGTTCGCGAGGCTGGTCGCGGGATACACGCACCCGACCAGGGGCACGGTCGCGTTCGAGGGCCACAACGTGCATGCCGAGTACGCCTCGCTGCGCAGCAGGATCGGCATGGTCCCCCAGGACGATGTTGCCGATCGTGACGACGTCGCCGTCGCGAAGCACCGCCGAGTCGACCCGTGCGCCGTTGACGAAGGTGCCGTTGATGCTGCGGTTGTCGTGGATCTCGGTGCCGTGCGGCGTCGGGATCAGGGTGGCGTGGTGGCGGGACGCCAGAACTTCGGGAATGACGATGTCGTTGTCGTTCGCCCGGCCGATCTTGATCGCACCCGGCGTCGACTCCACCGCGGCTTTGCCGGGACGCAGGATCTTCATCATCGATGTCGCAAGGTTCGACGCATCCGCGCCGACGCGGCCGGTCTCCGGCCCCGCCGGGGGCTGGGCGTGGGCCGGGGGGACGTTCACCGGCGACGAGCGGTAAATGTGCGGGGCCTGTTGCGGTCCGCTGGGTGGTGCCGCGGGGTGGCCACCGGTCGGGTATCGGGGCTGCGGGGCGGACGGATAGCTCGGCATGGAACCGCTCGGCGGGTGGACCTGCTGCGGTCCGCTGGGCTGGTGCGTGGGCTGGCGGAAAGAGGCGGACGGCGACTGCTGGGGCTGGCCGGGCCAGTGCGCACCGGGCGGCTGGGTCTGGGACGCCCGGGGGTTCGCCACGCTGGCCGGGTTGACGATCGGTATCGACGTCGTCAGCGGGGGCCGCCCGGCCGAGCCCTGGTGGCGGCCGACCTCGAAGGTCAGCGCCGGACCGTCCGGATTGCCGATGTTGACACGCGTGCCGTCCTGGATGTCGACCATGGGCACGCGGTGATGGTTGACGAACAACCCGTTCAGGCTGCCGTTGTCGACGGCGATCCATCGGCCCTGGTCGAATCGGACGATCAGGTGGGTGCGGGAGATCAGGGGATGTGCCACGCGTACGTCGGCCCGAAGGTCACGCCCGATCGCAACATCGTTGCCTGCGGCGAACGTGCGCTCGGATCCCTCGTACCGCACGGTCAACACGGGCGGGGCTGGTCGGCTCATCAGGACCAACTGTATCGGCAGCCGCAAGAATCAGGACGCCGAATTTTGGCCGGGCCCCGGCACCAGCCACGACGCGACGTGTCGGCCTTCGTTTTCGCCCGGTGGGCGGCGGGTGACGCCGCGCCCAATCGCGAGAGCGACGATGGTATTCGGGTTGATGTTCCCGTCGCCGATGCCGCGGAGCAGCTGCGCGCCACGGCCGACGTTCCGCCCGCCGACGGTCCCTGGAGTCGCGTGCCGCTCGAGAAGCCCTCGCCCGACTCCGAGGAGCAGCGCGAGACGCTGCTGATGGAGCCCGGCCCGAGGGCGCCGACAAGCAGGTGGGCGTGGCGCGCCATCGCCGAATCGGCCTGTGCCGCAGTTGATTTCGGGATTCTGCTAACCCGCCGCGGCGGTGGCCGTGTACAGGTTACGCCGCCACGGCTCCCGCACTGCGGTGACGTCCTTGATGAAATCCCCGATGTAGCGGATGGCCCGTCGCCCCTCGGGCAGGATGTCCGCCGCTAGCGGGAAATCGTGGATCTGTCCATCCCATAGGTGCAGATCGCACGGGATTCCGCTGGCTTCCAAGCGCTTTGCCATGACTTCGGCATCCGGCAGGAGCAGCTCGTCCGAGCTGGCGTGGATGGTCACCGGCGGCAACGACGAGAGATCGGCGTCGACCGGTGAGGCGACGGTGGAATCGCCGCGCCCCTCCAAAAGCTGCGCCTGGCTCAGGTATTGAGCGAACATCGACAAAGCCCCGCGGGTGAACATCGAACATTTACGCGCGTTGCGGTGCTTCAACTTTCGCACCGGGTCGGCGTCGGTGAACGGTGAGATCGTCGCGATCCCCGCCGGTCTCATCAGCTCACTGCTGATGGCCAGCAGCGTGGTCATGAACGCGAGATACCCCCCGGCGGAATCGCCGGCAACCACTACCTGGTCACCGTCGAAGCCGCGATCCTGCAGCCAGCGCAGACCGCTCATTCCATCGTCGATCGCATCGGTTATCTGATGCGTGGGCAGCTTTCGGTATCCGACCGTCAGCACCGCGGCGTCCGCGGCTTTCGAAAGACGCGTAACCACGGAGCGATGCGTGTTTAGTCCGCAGGTCAGGAACGCACCGCCATGCAGATAGAGGATCGCCCGATCGGTCGACGCGCCGGGTGCGCAAACCCACTCGGCGGCACAGTTTTCCAGCCGGACCGGTTCGATGTCCGCCGAGATGCCAAGACGCGGCGCCAATCCCGCCAGCCCGTCCACGTATTCGAACGGCCAGTGCAGGTTCGGCGTGAATGCCCACGCGCGCACGGTGTTCTTCACGATCAGCCGGCTGGCCAGCGAGACCGCAACCGACTGCGGACTGTGGCGATGGTGGACTCGCCTCTTCATTGCGCGACTTGGTAATACGCGACGTGGATCGGCGGTGCTAACCATGCAATCCCTCCTAAGTGGGGAGGGAGTACCCCTCCACGGCCCGGGAAAACTGCGGGTGAAGGGGGCGCGAATGTTGGGTACATCACGGTTTATCGGCGCGGCTGGATGGGTATAGGACAGACTTTCCGGCGGCTTGCCGCCCCTGGCCTGGTCGATTTCCGGCCGATATCCGCCCGGTCCGCCAAGATATGAGTGATGAGCGACGAAACGCGCGCTGAGCCGCTGCTCGGCGGCCGGGTGGCGGTGGTGACGGGCGGTGGCGGCGGCATCGGCGCGGCCACCGCGCGGGTGTTCGCTCGGCATGGCGCACACGTGGTCATCGTCGACATCGACGGCGAACTTGCCGCGGGCGCCGTCGACGACATCGCGGCCTCGGGTGGATCGGCCGTGGCGGTGGTCACCGACGTCCGTGATGCGGACGCGGTCGACGACCTGGCGCGATCGGTGTTGGACCGCTATGGCCGGGTGGACGTTCTGGTCAACAACGTTGGCCACTGGCTGCGCCATCCGGGAGATTTCGTCGACACCGACGCCCAGTTCTGGGACGAGCTGTACCGGATCAACCTGCACCACGTCTTCCTGGTCACCCACGCGTTCCTGCCGTCGATGGTGGCCCGGCGGGCCGGCGCGATCGTCAACGTTTCCTCCGTCGAGGGCCTGCGCGGCTACCCGGAGGATCCGGTCTATGCCGCTTTCAAGGCCGCCGTCATCCAGTTCACCCGCAGCCTTGCGGTTCAGGTGGGCCGGCACGGGGTGCGGGTCAACGCGATCGCTCCTGACGTCACCGAATCCCTCCAGGTGCCCTACTCCCGGTGGCTGTCGGCCGACGAGCAGACCCGGTGGCCGCAGTGGGTCCCGGTCGGCCGGATGGGTGTGCCCGAGGATCAGGCGCACGCCATCCTGTTTCTGGCTTCCGACCTGTCGGCCTTCGTCACCGGCCACACCATTCCGACCGACGGCGGTACCGGCGCGGCGGGCGGTTGGTTCCGCTCGTCGCGCCGGCCCGACCGCGAGTGGACGAATCGCCCCATCGCGCCCTGATATCGCGGGCGGTCCTCAGACCAGGCCCAGCGCGGCGTTCTCCGCCCGGATGCGCACCCTCAGCACGAGCGCGTTCGCGATGGTGAACGCGATTGCGGTCAGCCACGCCGAGTGAACCAGCGGCAGCGCCGCCACCTCCGCCGTCACGGCCGTGTAGTTGGGGTGGCGAACCCACCGATAGAGCCCGTCGCGAACCAGCGGAGCATCCGGGATCACGATGAGCCTTGGGTTCCAACGCCTGCCGAGGACGCTCACGCAGCGCCACCGCACCACTGTGCTGACAACTACGACCGCGAGCATGGGCCAGCCCAGCCACGCAATGAACGGCCGGTGGAGCGCCCAGGTTTCCACGACGCACGAAACCAGCAGCAGCGCATGCATGCTGACCATCGCCGGGTAGTGGTCCCGGCCGAACTCCTTGCCCCCGTGCGCGAGTGACCATTGGGTGTTTCGCTGCGATACCGCCAGCTCGACCAGGCGTTCGCCGCCGATCGCCAGAATCAACAGGTAGTAGTACACGGCCTCGCCCCTCACCATTGCAGCAGCAGCAGCTCGAAGCTGAAACCGGGACCCATCGCCAGCATGACCCCGAAGCTTCCTTCGGCCGGCGGCTCCGCGACCGTTCGGCGCAGCACGTCGAGCACGGATGCCGAGGAGATGTTGCCGTTGTCGCGCATGGAGTTTCGGCTGTGAATCAACGCCTCCGGCGGTAGCTCCAGCGCGTCCTCGATCGAGTCGAGGACTTTCGGACCGCCGGGATGACACACCCAGGCCGAGATGTCCGCGAGCGACAAGCCGTGGTCGGAAAGGAAACCGTCGACCTCTTCCCGTAAGTAGGTGTCGGCCATCTTCGGCACGTCGCGCGACATCACCAGTTGGAACCCGCTCGATCCCACGTTCCAACCCATGACGTCAACCGTCTCCGGAACCACGGCACTGCGGGTCCCGAGGACGCGCGGGGCTCGGCGGCCGTTGTGGCCCGCGGGAATCCGGTCGGCGCCCGTGGCGACCACGGCGGCGGCGCCGTCGCCGAACAACGACACACCGATGAGGGCGGGAATCGAGGTGTCGTCGCGCTGCAGCGTGAGGGAACACAACTCAACCGACAGGAGCACGGCCACGTGCCCGGGGTAGCCACGCAGATAGTCGTGCACGCGCGCCATCCCGGCGGCCCCGGCAACACAACCGAGGCCGAACAGCGGGACCCGTTTGATGTTGGGCCGCAGACCGATTCGGGTCATCAGTCGCGCGTCGATGGTGGGCACCGCGATGCCGGTGCTGGAAACCATCACGATGGTGTCCACCTCGTGCGGTTCGATGTCCGCCTCGGCCAACGCCGAACGAATCGCCCGTTCACCGAGGTCGACGGCGACCTCGAGATAGGCGTCGTTCGCTTCGGTGAAGCCACTCAGTCGTGGGTAACGCGAGAGCGGCAGCGCGAGGCTGCGGTGATCGACCCCCGTCGTCTGCGCGAAGCGCATAAACCGCGGGTCGGTGAATTCGGTTAGCTCGCGGGCGACTTCGTCCTGGTTGTAACGGTGCGAGGTGAAGGCCACCGCGGCGCCGGCGATGTGCGGCGCGCCGTGCCCACGCTGGACGGCCCGCGACGGGGATGTGAGATGCGATGTTGCAGTCATGCCTATGCCGACGACGGGCTCCGCTCGACGGTTCATCGGAGTGTCGCCCAGGTGAGATGAACCACAGTCCTGCGCTTAGCGTTAACCAACCGAGAGGGGGCCGGCGGCAGTGCGACTAGATTGTCTGCGCGGACCGGAATCGGGCTTGATCGTCGATGATCGTCACCGGGATGCCGTTGAGTGCGCCGTTGCCGGACGGTTCGTCGATAAACGTCGGCGGCGAAAGCACATTCGTGTTGGCGCCCGGCGAGTTGTTGGCCACCGCCATGCGGGTGCCCGGTTTGCCATGTCCCCACCCGTGCGGCATCGACACCACACCGGGTTTGATCGCGTCGGTGACCTCGACCGGCACTTTGATTTCTCCGGCGGCCGATTTCACGGTGACGACATCGCCGTCCTCGATGGCGCAGCGGGCCGCATCATCGGGGTGAATCAGCAACGTGCACCGGTCCTTTCCCTTCATCAGCGCGGGCACGTTGTGCAGCCAGGTGTTGTTCGAGCGCAGGTGTCGGCGGCTCACCAGAACGAGCGGCTCGGCCGGCCGCTCCATCCGGGCGGCCAGCCTGGGCAGGTCGTCGAGCAGGTACTGCGGGGCGAGCCGAATCTTCTTGTCGGGGGTGCCCAGGATGTCGGGCAGCTGCGGCACCATCGGGCCGAAGTCGATGCCGTTCGGGTTGGCCTTCAGTAGGTCCAGCGTGAGCCCGCCCGGGCTTTTCCCGTACTGGTCCCCGAACGGTCCGGTTCGCAGCGTGAGGTCCAGCATCCGCTCGGGCCCACCGTGGTCGTAGCGCTTGCGGATCTCCGCCCCGTCGAGGCCCTGGGTGAAGGCCAGGTAATCGAAGAACCCGTCGTCGATCGCGGCGACGTCGACATCTTCGGCCGGCGTGCCGGTGCACAGGCCGGTCAGCCGGATCAGGATCTCCCATTCGTGCGGGCGGTCTCCGGGATCGAACACGGGCGGCGAGTAATTGGCGATGCTGTGGATCGCGAACAGCAGGATGAGATCGTCGTGGTGCGGCTGCTCGAGTGGGGACAGCCCGGGCAGGATCACGTCGGCGTGCCGCGTCGTCTCGTTGAGCCAGAGGTCAACGGAGATCATCGCTTCCAGCATGGGCAGGACTTCGTCAAGCTTGTCGCCGCCGGGGGTGGACAACACCGGGTTGCCGGCGACGGTGATCAGGGCCTTGAGCTGCCCCTCGCCCGGGGTGGCGATCTCCTCGGCCATGCAGGACACCGGCGCCTGGCCGAGCACTTCCTTCGCCCCACGCACGCGGGTATGCCAGCGGCCGAACTCCGGGAGGCCACCCTCCAGGCCGGGCAGCGGCTGCGTGGTGATCGACCACGCCGCCGGCTTGGGGAACATCGCTCCCCCGGGAACGTCGAAATGACCGGTCAAGATGTTGATGACGTCGACCAGCCAGCTGGCTAGGCTCCCAAATTCTTGATTGCACAACCCGATTCGGCCGTACACCACCGACTTCTCGGTCCCGGCGAGTTCGCGGGCCAAGAGCCGGATGCGGTCCTCGTCGATGCCCGTGACCGCGCTGACACGCTCCGGCGGCCAATCCGCGGCGACCCGGCGCATGGTGTCGACACCGTCCACGTGCGGTCCGGGCCGGATGAGATCTTCGTCAAACAGCGTGTGCGCCACGGCCAATAGCAGCGCGGCGTCGGTGCCGGGCACGATGGGAAGCCACTCGTCGGCGCGCGCTGCCGTCTGTGTGCGCACCGGGTCGATCACGATCACCTTGCCTCGCTCGCGGATCGCCTCGATCAGACCCATCACGTCGGGAGCGGCCAGCAATGACCCCTGCGACGCGGCGGGGTTGGCGCCCATGATCACCATCAGGTCGGTGCGTTCGATGTCGGGCACCGGGAAGTTCCACCAGAGGCCATACATCAGGTGCGACGACAGGTTCTTGGGCCACTGGTCGACCGTCCCCGGCGAATACGTGATCGGCATGCCGGACATGCCCATCAGCACACCCGCATAGCGGGCCAGTGAGAACGAGTGCGCCAGTGGGTTGCCGGTATAGGCGGTGACCGCGCCGATTCCATACTTCTCGATCACCGGCGTCAGCAATTCGGTGCACCGGCGGAACGCCGCGTCCCAGCTGACCTCCTGCCACTGGCCGTCGACCTTGATCATGGGTCGGCGGATGCGGTCCGGGTCGTCGTGGAGCGCCGCAAGTGAGACACCCTTGGGGCAGATGTGTCCGCGGCTCCACACGTCGTCGCGATTTCCCCGGATGCTGGTGACCCTGCCGCCATCGACCTGAATCTCCAAGCCGCACATGGCTTCACACAGGGGGCAGGTGCGCAGATGCCTGCCGTCTTCGCCCGTCGTCACCCCCCCACTGTATTCCGCTACCAGCCGTCGCGGAAGTGGCGATCCCGCTCTGGACGCCCGGCCGGGTTGACCGAGCGTAGGCGTCCCTTGAAACACATTTGAGTTTGACCAGTCAGCTGTACAAGCGCGACGCCGCGGCCCTAGCGTCGACGCAGTAGGTCTTCGGGAAGGGAGCTGGCTCGTTGAGCGACCCACGGCACCCGTCGGGCATCGATCATCTGCGCGATGAAGTCCTCAGCCGACTGGACGCGCAACCGTTCGAGGACTGGTCCCCCGCCCTGCTGCGGGCCCTGATCGCCGTCTTCGACCTGAACGGCGTGGTACCCGCCGTCCCCCAAGGCTTCCGGCCTTACATCGTGAGGTGACTTCTCGGAGCCGCTACCACAGGGTCACCAGCTGATCGACCGAATCCTTGGGCAGCTCTCCGTCCACCACCGCGGTGACGGTCGCGTTGTTCAACGTGATGGCCCCCTTGTGGTTGTCCAGGAACGCCGTGTCGGCGGCATCACGACCGGTGGCGATCCGCACCATCGACTGCCGCGGCGACAGGCACGTCGCGTCCACCACGCGCCAGGCGCCGTCGACGAACGCCTCGGCCACAGCGTGGAAATCCATCGGCTGACATCCCGGGGCGTAAACCGCCACGAGCCGGGCGGGGACGTTCAGCGCGCGCAGCAATGCGATCACCAGATGGGCGTAGTCACGGCATACACCGGCGCCCGCCAGCAACGTGTCGGTGGCGCCATCGATCGGATCGCTGGAGCCGGGAACGTAATTCAGCCGCGTACCCACCCACGACGAGACCCTCTCGAGCAGCGTCTCCGAGGTCGCATATTGCTGGAATTCTGTGGCGGCGAAACCGAAGAACTTGTCGGCCTCTGCATACCGGCTCGGGCGCAGATAGGTGATCAAGTCGACGTCGCGGACCGGCGGGGGCTCAGCTTGTCCGGCCACCGTTGCCGAGTACGAAAGCGCGACGATCCCGCCTTCCGCCTCAATGGAATGGATCCGGGTGCCGTGCTCACCGACGATCTCGCGCGGCTCAATTGGCTTGCCGTCCAACGTGATCGCCAGCGATTCGGTCACGTCGATACCCGGCTGCCGGGCCACGGTGACCTGGAATTCCAGGGTCGTCGGCGCCGTCACCTCAAGTTCGATGTCCGCGCCGACGACACGTTTGAGATCGCGTGTTGTAATCAGTGCCCCCTGCATGCTCGCCACCTGCCTACGCTAGTCATCCAACACAAAGATCCGGCGATGCGCAGCGCGAGAGCGCTCCTGGCGAGGAGTCACGACGGTGCAGATGTGGGAATTGGTCGCCCGCGAGCGAATCCGCGACACTTTGGCCAGATACAACTGGTCCGGTGACGCGGGCCGCCTCGAGGATCTCGCGGAGACCTTCTGCGCAGACGGTGTCCTCGAGATCCGCGGCGTCGAGCCGCTGCGCGGCCGATCCGCGATCGTCGCGTTCCTCGGTGGCATCACCGGGAACGTCGCCGCCGGGGCCCGCGTCAAGCCCGTCGTCCGCCACAACGTCACCAACGTGCTGTTCACCGCGCTCCACGCCGATCGGGCGGAGGTCTCGTCCTACTTCACCGTGTACACCAACGCCGGCCTCGACCATTTCGGTCGTTATCGCGACACCCTGGTGCCCGACGGTGATGCCTGGCTGATCAGGCATCGCAAGGTGTCGACCGACTGGGCGGCGCCCGGGTCGACCATGGCAGGGCGGTCTCGCGAGGACTGAGCCCAGCGCCGAGATGAACGTCGGTGGCGATTTCGTTAAATGTCTCGCTCGAATGTTTGCCGCTGGGCGCTCAACGGCTACAGATAGAAACTAGACCTAGAGATCGCCGTCAACCGTGATTGCGTTCCCCCGTTGGGCCCGGGGCTGACCGCAGGTCACGTGACCAGCGGTCATGGCCGCACAATCGAGACGAGCGAAAATGCAGCGACTCAGTGGATTAGACGCGTTCTTTCTGTACCTGGAATCGCCGACGCAGCCGTTGAATGTTTGCTGCGTGCTGGAGTTGGACCCCGGTGACATGCCGGGCGGCTACACCTTCGGCCAATTTCGCGAGGCGCTGTCAGCGCGGGTGGACGCGGTGCCCGAATTCCGTCTCAAGCTGGCCGACAACCAGCTGAACTTCGACCACCCGGTGTGGGTGGACGACGACCGTTTCGACCTGGCGCGGCACCTGCATCGGGTTGCCCTCCCGGCGCCGGGGGGATCCCGGGAGTTAGCGGAGATCTGCGGACACGTCGCCGGGCTGGCGCTGGATCGCGATAGGCCGCTGTGGGAGATGTGGGTGATCGAGGGTCTGCAGGGCGGCGCGCTGTCGGTCGTCCTGAAGGCCCACCACGCCGTCGTCGACGGGATCGGCGGGGCGAACCTGTTGGCCCAGTTGTGCAGCACCGAGCCGGACGCTCCGCCCCCGGAACCCGCCGCCCGGGCGGGCGCGGCACATCCCCTTCAGATCGCGGCATCCGGCCTCATCGGGGCCGGGCTGCGGCCCTGGCGCCTGGCCAAAGTGGTGCCGGCAACCGCCCTGACACTGGCGCAGACGATTCTCCGCGCCCGCGGCGGCGGCCACACGATGGCCGCCCCATTCGCCGCACCGCCCACGGCGTTCAACGGTCCGTTCACCCGGCGCCGCAACGTCGCGTTCACGTCGCTTGACCTCGAGGACGTCAAGAAGGTCAAGAACAGGTTTGGAGTCACCATCAACGACGTGGTGACGGCGCTGTGCGCCGGGGCCCTGCGACAGTTCTTCCTGGACCGCAACGAACTATCGGACAGCCCGATGGTGGCCAGCGTGCCGGTTTCGGTGCGAGGCAAATCCGACCGGCCGGGCCGCAACCAGACCACCTGGATGCTCTGCCGCCTCGAAACCCACATCGACGATCCGGCCGAGCGGCTGACCAGCATCGCGGAGCGCAACGCGGCGGCCAAGGACCACGCCGCCGCCATGGGGTCCAGCCTGCTGCAGGACTGGACGCAGGTGGCAGGCCAGACCATGTTCGGCGCGGCGATGAAGCTTCTGCCCCGTATCCCGTTGCCCGACAAGCCGCCGCACAACCTGGTGCTGTCCAACGTGCCCGGGCCGCAGGAACAGCTCTACTTCATGGGCTGCCGGGTCGACGCCATGTATCCGCTCGGCCCGATCATCGCCGGCGCGGGCCTCAACATCACCGTCATGTCCCTCAACGGCCGGCTCGGCGTCGGCCTCATCTCCTGCCCCGACCTGGTTGGCGATCTCTGGGACCTCGCCGACACGTTTCCGGCGGCGCTCAAAGAGCTGCTGAATTGCAGCGAATCGAGCCACCAGCAGAGCTGACCGCCACGGCATGGCAAGGTGGCACCCGTGGCAAACACCGTTACGCAGCAGCACCTGCGCGAAATCAGCACTCCCAAGGGCGCTTTGCGCTACTACGACTGCGGCCCGGAATCCGCTCCGGTGTTGCTGTTCCTGCACGGGTCGGGACCGGGCGTCACGGGGTGGCGCAACTTCCGCGGCATCCTGCCCGCTTTCGCCGAGCGGTTCCGCTGCCTGATCCTGGAGTTTCCCGGGTTCGGCGTCAGTGACGATTTCGGCGGCCACCCGATGGTCACCGCGTTCGGCACCGTCTCCCCGTTCCTGGAAGCGCTCGGTGTCCAGCGGGTGCACATCGTCGGGAACTCGATGGGGGGCGGCGTCGGCATCAACTTCGCCACCCACAACCCCGACCGCGTCGGCCGGTTGGTGACCATCGGCGGCATCGGGACCAACATCTTCAGCCCCAGCCCCAGCGAGGGCATCCGGCTGCTGCAGGAGTTCGTCGAGGACCCCACCCGCCAGCGGCTGGTGGACTGGCTCAAGTCGATGGTCTACGACCAGGCGCTGATCACCGAGGAACTCGTCGAGGAACGCTGGGGGCTCGCCACCGACCCGGACACGTTGGCCGCCGCGCGCCGGATGTACGGGAAGGCGGCCTTCTCCGCCATGAACGCGGCGATGGCCGCCTCCGACCGCCCGCTGCCCTGGGCCGTCATGCACAAACTGACCGCGCCGACCCTGCTGACGTGGGGACGCGACGACCGGGTGAGCCCGCCCGACATGGCGCTCATCCCGATGCGCACCATCCCCAATGCGGAGCTGCACATCTTCCCCAACTCCGGTCACTGGGCGATGATCGAGGCCCGCGAGGCCTTCGAGAGCACGGTGCTGGCGTTCCTGTCCCGGGGCTAGCGATCGCCGTCCGGCTCGGCCAGCCCCGTCAGGCCCGCGGTGAGCAGCGCGTGGGCGGCGGGATTGCCGTTCAGGACACGGGTGGTGCGCACGCCGATCCGCCATTGACCGTCCATCCGCTGCAGCGTGAAATGATTTGCGGCGCAACGCCATACGCGATATCCGTCACCGTCGCGAACCAGCACCAAGGACTCACACACCGCCACCGCCGAGTCGCCGGTGACCGTGACGACGCAGGGCCCGAGGAAATGGCCGCAGCCCTTGGCCACCAGGTTCTGGTGGGCCGACGAGCTCACCATGGCGTGCACGTCCGCCCGGCCCTCCATGCGCCAGCCGTCGACGTCGTAGATTCCGTCGTGTGCCCACAACCGCGCCGCCGCATCGGCATCCCCGGCGTCGACCGCCGGACCGTATGAGGCGATCAGCCGCGCGATATCGCGCTCGTCCTCGAGCCGGCGCAGCCGCGCGGACAGCTCGTCGATGTCGCTCATGATTGCTCCTCATCGTCGGAATCGCGGCAGCGGACCATTATCGATCCCCACACGTTAGGACGGCCGGGCTGCGCTTCGAGGGCTGACCGGGTTCGACCCGGGCGGGCCATAACCACAACGGCCCATTTGGGTTTGCTCAATCCATGAATCAGCCGACCCGAAGATTTTGATCGAGGGCCCCTAACAGCCGCGATCACTTTTTACATGTTCTTTACGTGCGCCGTTCTCAAGTTGCTGGGCCCTTGACCTCGGGTTAGGTTGGTCGGGTTTGCGGTCGCGGCCAGCGTCGTCGGCGGCCTCCCTCGCGGGAAAACCGCGAAGCCACCATTCGTCATGTGCGTGAAAGGGGTTGCGCGTGCGACAGCTTTCGGCGCTGCGGGTGATGTCTGCGGGGCTCGGCGACGCCGTCGGCCGGTTGGCCACCGCCGGTCTCGATGTTGTCGCGCTGCCGGTCCGGGTGGGCGCACAGGTGCTCTCCGGCGAGGTGTCCCGTTCCACCCTGACCCGGCGATGCGGGCACGGCGACGGCCGCCTGTGGATCGAGGTGCGCGGCCTCGACGGCACGGGCGGGGCGGAACGCGGCCGCGCCGCCGTCGACGCGCTGCGGGCCCAACCAGGCGTCACGAGGGTCAGCCTGAACCGTCCGCTGTCGCGCGTGGTTGTCGAGGTCGACGACGGCGAAGCGTCCCTCAATGCGCTCTGCTCCGCGCTCGACAATGTTGAAACAGGTTACGGCGCAGCCGATTCCACGCGCCGCGCCAGCCTCCCCGGCGACGGCCTGTTGTTGGCCACCCGCGGCGCGATGGTGGCCGTCAACGCCGCCGGGTTCGCGGTCGCGGTTGCGGGGCGCGCGTTGCGGTTGCCGGCGGCGCCGATCGCCGTCGAGGCGGCGTCCGCGATCGCGAATCATCAACCGTGGCTGCGTCGCCTGCTCGAGGGCGGAATCGGCCCCGGCGCAACGGATACCGCGTTATCGATGTTCGGCACCGCCGCGCATGTCGTCACGCTGTCGCCGGCGAAGCTCTCGGTCGACGTGGCGATGCACGCTTTCAAGGCCGCCGAAAGCCGCGCCGCGGCACGGGCGTGGGCCCGTTATGAGCCGGAATTGGCCCGGCATGCCGACTCCTCGGAGGCGCACGGTTCACCGCGCCCGGTTCCCGCACCGGCCGGCCCGATCGAACGTCATGGGAACCGCGTGGCGTGGGTGCAGATGATCGGCGTCGGCCTGACCGGGGCCCTCACCCGCAACGTCACCATGGCGTCGAACGCCGCGCTGGCGGCCTCGCCGAAGGCGATGCGCACGACGCACGAGGCGTTCGCGGCCACGCTCGGCCGCGGCCTGGCAGACCGTCACGCGGTGCTGGTGCTGCGGCCGGAAAGTCTGCGCCGACTCGACAAGGTCGATGCCCTGCTGATCGATCCGCGCGTGCTGTGTGGCGCTCAGATGCGCGTGGTCAGCGTCCGCGGCGCCCGCGACGACGACATGCCGGCGGCCTGGGCCCAGGCACAGGAGCTGCTCGACGAATGCCCGCCCCCCGGCTGGCACTCGATTCCCTCCACATCCCAGGACAACGCAGTTGGCGGCGATGCGGTCGAGGCGCTCATCGCCCCGGCCCCGCACCCTCTGGCGTCGGCGCTGATCGCCCGCGCGCGCGACTCTGGCGTGCGCCTGGTGTCCGTTGACACCGACCTGCTCGGTGACCTGCGCCCCGCGTTCGACGACGTCCACCCGGTCGACGCCGGCGACGTCGACGGCGCGCTCGCCGATGCGGTGTCCGTGCTGCAACGGGATGGGCACACCGTCGCGGTTCTTTCATCCTTTGGCGCGCAAGCCCTTTCCGGGGCCGACGTGGCGCTGGGCATCAGGCCGGACCCGGACGCCCCGCCGCCCTGGACCGCCGACCTGATGCTCGACGACCTGGCCGGGGCGTGGCGCGTGCTGCACGCGTTACCGGCGGCCAGGAGGGCGAGCCAGCAGGGCATCGCCATCTCGGTGGGCGCATCGACGCTGGGCGCGTTGTTCATGGTGCCCGGGGTGCGCAGGTTGCGCGGGCCCGGCCCGGTGACCATCGGTGCCGTCGCGGGGCTGCTGTCGGGATACCTGTTGGCGCTCGGCACAATTCGCACACCCGTCCCCCGGCCGGCCCCGGCGTTCGAGTGGCACGCGATGTCGACGGAGCGGGTCGGTGAACTGCTGGCCGCGCTGCGTGACCCCGACGAGCCCTCCGCCGCAACGGATTCCGAACGAGACAGCACACGGTTGCCCGCCGCGGCGTGGGAGTTCGCCAGGGCCGCCGTCGGCGAGCTGACCGGTGACCCGTTGACGCCGATCCTCGGGTTGTGCTCGGCGGCCACCGCGGTGCTGGGGTCACCGACCGACGCGGTACTGGTCGGCACCGTGCTGACCGGGAACGCGCTGCTGTCGACGGCCCAACAGCTTCGGGCCGAGAATCGGCTGAACCGCCTGCTCGCACAGCAGACCCCGCCGGCCCGCGTCCTCACCCAGGGGCCCGACGGCGCGCGCGGCTACCGAGAAGTCGTCATCGAGCAGCTGCGGCCCGGCGACCTGATCGAAGTACGCAGCGACGAGGTGGTGCCCGCCGACGCTCGGGTGATCGAGTCGCACGACCTCGAGGTCGACGAATCATCGCTGACCGGTGAATCACTGTCGGTCCAGAAGCAGGTCGAGGCCACGCCCGGGGCCGAACTGGCCGAGCGCCGCTGCATGATCTACGCCGGCACCACCGTGGTGGCCGGCACCGCGGTCGCGCTGGTCACCGCCGTCGGGGCCGATACCCAGAGCCGACGCGCGGCCGAACTGGCGTCCGGCGAGCTGCCGACCGTCGGCCTGCACCATCAACTCAGCCAGCTGATGAGCCGCGCGTTCCCGTTCAGCGCGGGCGGCGGCGTCCTGGTCGGAGCGCTCGGCCTGCTGCGCGCCGGCGGCCTGCGCCAAGCCCTCGGCAGCGCCATCGCCGTCGCCGTGGCGGCCGTTCCGGAGGGCATGCCCCTGATGGCCACGCTCGCCCAATCCGCGTCGGCCCAGCGGCTGGGCGAATGCGGGGCACTGGTGCGGGTGCCGCGTGCGGCCGAGGCGCTGGGTCGCGTCGAGGTGGTCTGCTTCGACAAGACCGGAACGCTGAGCGAGAACCGTCTCCGCGTCGCCGAGGTGCGCCCGGCGGAGGGACATTCCCACGACGACGTCCTGCGGTGCGCGGCCCAGGCCGCGCCGGCCGACGACGGCAATCCGCACGTCCACGCCACCGACGAAGCCATCGTCAAGGCGGCGGACGCGGCAGCCGGATCCGGTCCACGACCCGAGCCCGACGCGCACCTGCCGTTCCGGTCCGGCAGGGCGTTCTCGGCCTCGGTGACGGGCACGCAATTGTCCGTCAAAGGCGCCCCGGAAGTGGTCCTGGCGGCGTGCCGGGAGGCGGGCCGGGACGTGGACGACGCTGTCGCGGCCCTCACGACGGCGGGGCTGCGGACCATCGCGGTGGCCCAGCGCCGCCTGAGCGCGGCACAGGCGCGAGCGTTGCGAAAAGACCCCGACAGCATCACCGGACTGTGCGAGACGGGATTGACGCTCACCGGGTTCCTGGGCCTCTCGGACACCCCGCGCCCTCAGGCGTCGCAGTTGCTGGCGGGCCTCGCCCAGCGGGGCGTGGCCATCCGGCTGATCACCGGCGACCACCCCGTCACCGCGACCGCGATCGCCCGCGAACTCGGGGTGTCGGTGAACGCCGACCAGGTGATCACCGGGTCGGAATGGAACGCGCTGTCACGCCACGATCAGCAGCGGGCGGTCTCCGAGCGGTTGATCTTCGCCCGGATGTCACCGGAGAACAAGGTGCAGGTCGTCCAGACGCTCGAGCGCACCGGGCGGGTGTGCGCCATGGTCGGCGACGGCGCCAACGACGCCGCCGCGATCCGGGCGGCAAGCGTCGGCGTCGGTGTGGTCGCCCGCGGCAGCGACTCCGCCCACACGACCGCCGACCTGGTCCTGACCGACGGACGCATCGAGACGCTGGTGGCCGCCATCGACGAGGGACGCCGACTGTGGCGCGGCGTCCAGGCGGCCGTCGCGGGCCTGCTCGGCGGCAACGCCGGCGAGGTGATTTTCTCGGTCATCGGCACTGCGCTCACCGGGACCTCGCCGCTGAACACCCGGCAGTTGCTGCTGATCAACATGCTCACCGACGCGTTGCCCGCGACCGCGGTCGCCGTCAGCGCCCCGGCGGGGCGGGTGGAACGCGTCGGGCGCGGCATCGACGAACGCGCGCTACGCCGGACGGTGGCCGCACGCGGAGCGCTCACCGCCACCGCCGCCACGACCGCCTGGGCGATGGCCTCGGTCACCGGGCTACCGGCGCGGGCCTCCACCGTCGCGCTGATCTCGTTGGTCGCGGTCGAGCTGGGCCAGACCGTGGTCGACTCGCACGCGCCCCTGGTGCTGCTCACCGCCGCCGGGTCCTTCGCGGCATTCACCGCGATGATCAGCACCCCGGGGATCAGCCAACTCCTGGGGTGCACGCCGGTCGGCCCCCTGGGCTGGGCGCAGGGGCTGGGCACCGCCACGGCCGCCGTCCTCGCCGTGGCCGCCGCGAACCGGTTGCGGCCGGGCCGCCGGGATGAAAGCTCACCGCCCATCGCTGACGACCCGGACCTCGACGAGCCCGCCACGTCTGCCCCACAACCGCCGCAGCACAGCGGATCCCGAGCGCCGCATACCGCAGTCCTGATGGCTCCCGCCAAGGCCGCGCGTGCGCTGAGACTGGTGGACCGAGAACAGCATCGGATTTCGGCTGAGACCGTCACCGATCGCCCGTGAGGCCCTCATAACTGTCGCCGCGCACTTGATGGACACGCCTTCGGCGGCGACAGCTCAGGTCGTTTTCTGCGTGAGGCCGGCGTCGACGACGAGCTGCGTGCCGGTGATGTAGCGGGCCTCCTCGGAGGCCAGGAACACGACCGAATTGGCAACGTCGACGGGCTCACCCAAAGCACCGGCAGCAGGTTGCGCGCCTGCAGCACTTCGGAGGCATCTGCGGCGGTCGGGTTCTCAAGGTTCGGACGTAGCCGTCGGAACGTCTTGTCGTTGAGCACCATCGGGGTCGCGACCGCCCCGGGATGACAGTGTTGACCGCGAATACCGCCCGGGCCGAGCTCGTTCGCGAGAGTGCGCGCCAGCCCGACCAACGCGTGGTTGCTCGCGGTGTAATGCGCGGTATTGGGTGTCCCGCGAAGACCATTGATCGAGCTGATGATCACGATGGCGCCCCTGCGCCCATGTGCGGCACACCGGCCTTGACCGTGTGCCATACGCCGGCCAGGTTGATGTCGAGCGTGCGGTGCCAGTCCCGGGGGTCAATTTCCCATGTCGGTTCGCCCGCTATGTGGATTCCGGCGTTTGCGAGCTTTTTCGTCCGCTCATCGGGAACGGCTTCGGCTGAGGCACCAACTGCGGTAGACCATTACTAAGCCTCCAGACGTAAGGACACCAACATGAGCGAACGGGTACTCGACCGGGTCGTGGCGATGGCGGATCAGTTGCGCGACCAGGCCCCCGAGGCCGAGCGGATCGGCCGGCTCACCGATGACACGGTCAAGCTGATGAAGGGCGCCGGCCTGATCCGGCTGCTGCAAACCAAGCAATATCAGGGCTTCGAGGTTCACCCCCGCGAGTTCGCCGAGACGACGATGGCGACCGCGGCGCTGGACCCGGCGGCCGGCTGGATCGTCGGCGTCGTCGGTGTGCACCCTTATCAGTTGGCGTACGCGGACCCGAAGGTCGCGGCCGAAATCTGGGCCGACGACGTCGACACGTGGATGGCCTCGCCGTA
>NZ_LZKH01000029.1:0-45341 GCF_001672745.1 Mycobacterium sp. E1386 | reverse complement strand
GCCGCAGCAGCTCATCCTCGACACCCAACCGGGCCAGGCGGTCGGCGAGGTAGCCCACCGCTTCGTCATTGTCGAAGTTGGTCTGCCGGACCCAACGCTGCGGCTGGGCGCGCAACCCGGGTGCGCCGTGACCATCGGGGACATGACATTCGACTGGGAGCCGCAAACGCCTGCGGGACAACAGGTTGCGATGAACGCCCCGATGTCTGGGAGAGGCACCGACGTGCGGCTGGAACGCAGCGAGCGCACCGGGGCGGCGGAGCGCAAGGCGGCCCGCCGTCAGCGCCGCGAACGCGGTGACGAGTCGTGAGCGCCGGCGACGATGCAGTGGGGGCACCGCCCGCTTGCGGGGGACGAAGCGATGAGCAGGAGCGGCGCATCGTGATAGCTCAGCGCGACGCCATCCGGGCCGCGCGCAGCCTCGTGGTCAAGGTCGGGACCAACGCGCTGACCACACCGTCCGGGGTGTTCGACGCGGGCCGGCTGGCCGGGCTGTCCGACGCCATCGAAACACGGATGAAGGCGGGCACTGACGTCGTCATCGTCTCTTCGGGTGCCATCGCCGCCGGCATCGAGCCACTCGGATTAGCCCGTCGCCCCAAGGATTTGGCGACCAAGCAGGCCGCGGCCAGCGTCGGGCAGGTCGCGCTGGTGAACGCGTGGAGCGCGGCGTTCGCGAGGTATGGCCGCACGGTGGGGCAGGTGCTGCTGACCGCGCACGATATCTCCATGCGGGCCCAGCACACGAACGCCCAGCGCACCCTGGACCGGCTGCGGGCTCTGCATGCGGTGGCGATCGTCAACGAGAACGACACGGTGGCCACCAACGAGATTCGGTTCGGCGACAATGATCGACTTTCGGCGCTGGTGGCTCACCTGGTCGGAGCCGAGGCCCTGGTGCTGCTCTCCGACATCGACGGTCTGTACGACTCGGATCCCCGAAAAACCAAGGGCGCCCGATTCATTGCGGAGGTCTCCGGCTCGGCGGACCTGACCGGTGTGGTTGCCGGACCGGGCAGCGACTTGGGCACCGGGGGGATGGTGTCCAAGATGTCGTCGGCATTGCTGGCCGCCGACGCGGGAGTGCCGGTCCTGCTCGCCGCCGCGGCCGACGCCGCGACCGCCCTGACCGATGCTTCGGTCGGCACGGTGTTTGCCGCCCGGCCCGTTCGAATGTCGGCGCGCAGGTTCTGGGTGCGGTATGCCGCCGAAGCGGCCGGCACGCTGACCCTGGACGAGGGCGCGGTGCGTGCGGTGGTATCCCAGCGCCGCTCGTTGCTGGCCGCCGGCGTCACCGCGGTGTCGGGCCGGTTCTATGCCGGAGACGTCGTCGAACTGCGCGGCGCGGACGCGGCCATGGTCGCCCGCGGCGTGGTGGCCTACGACGCGACCGAACTGGCGACCATGATCGGCCGGTCAACCTCCGAGCTGCCGGGGGAGTTGCGCAGGCCCGCGGTGCATGCCGACGATCTGGTGGCGGTTTAGGGCGGCTAGCTGAAGGGGTTGCTGTTGTCCTGCCACGCCGCCGATTCGGGACGCGGCCCGTAACGCAGGGCGTAGTCCTCGTGCATCTTCGCTTGCTTCTTGTTCTTGAGCACGTCGACGAGGTTCGGGTTCAGGCCGTGCTGCGCCAGCCGGTGCCGGCGCCAGACCTTGTTCAATGCGAGCGAAATCAGCAGGGCCCAGGTATAGAGCGGCACGGTCATCTCGGTGTGCACATACAGCGAAGCGGGCAGCAGCCAGAATGGTGCGAGAACCAACAGGGGTGGGATGGCCCACCGGATCATGTGCCGGCGCACGGCTCCCTTGCCGGCCAGATCGTTGGCGACCCAGTCGCGCATCGAGCTGGGCAGGCACCGACCGTACGAGTAGGCGATGTACTGCCAGACGTTGGGCTTGGTGAGGGTCTTGGATTCGGTCACGGTGGCTCCTATGGCGGGCGGTTTCAGGACTGCAATGCGCCCGCCGCCAGGGCGGCCGCGTTGATGCGGGTCAACACCTGGTGCAGGTGCTGAAGTTCGCCGATGTCGACGCCCAGACGCGCGACCACGGCGGGTGGAATCTTGAGCGCACGGCGCCGCAAGGCTGTGCCGCTGTCGGTGAGTTTGACGTCAGTGGAGCGCTCGTCGACGGTGCTTCGCGTACGGGTGATCAGGCCGAGTGCCTCCAAGCGCTTGAGCATCGGCGACAATGTGGCCGGATCCATCTGCAACGTAGCCGCAATTTCCTTGACCGACAAAGCTTTTCGCTGCCCCGTTCCGGCCCGCTGGTGATCCCAGAGCGTCAGCATCACCAGGTACTGGGGGTGGGTCAGCCCCAACGGCTCCAACAGCGGCCGGTAGACGGCCAAAACGGCGCGGTTGGTCACGCTCAGCGCGAAGCACACCTGCTGTTCGAGGGAAAGCGCGTCGAGCTCCGGTGCGGTCAGCGGCGACATAATTACATGGTATCCCAATAGTTAACGTGCTAACTATGTCGTCCTCGTCACAGCCACGGCCCGTGCATTAGTGCACCGAAGTGGATTTGAGATACAGAGCGCCCCAGACGATCTCGGTCAGCGTGGCGGCCAGCTCCGCGTCATAGTCGCGCGGGTTCACCGGGAGGTTCTGCTGGCAGGATCGCTCGACCATCCAGGTCAGGGCGTTGGCGGTGGTGGCCGCGGGCAATTCCGGTCGGATCGAGCCGTCGGCCTGCCCTTCCTCGATGACCCGGGTCATCCGCCCGCTGACCGCGGTCAACAGGTTGCGGTAGGTCGCCGCGACCAGCGGGTCATAGCCGGCCATTTCGTTCAGCGCGACCAACACCGGTTGGTGCCGCCGATAGCTGGCGATGATGCCGTCCATCGCGGCGCGCACGTCGGCCGGATCGTGCCGGCCGGCCACGCTCCACCAGCGATCCGCGCTCTCGGCGAGGTCGGCGAACACCTGGTTGGCCAGGCGGCGCAGCAGGTGCCCTTTGTCCTCGAAGTAGATGTAGAAGCTCGCGCGGGAGATGCCGGCCGCGCTGGACAGCCGGTCCACGCTGAGCTCGGTGAAACTGGCGCCGTCGCGCATCAGCCGCTCGGTGGCGTCCAGCAGCCGGCGTTCGATCTGCTCTCGCCGCTGCTGACGTTCCTGTTCGCGGTTGGCCTGCGGCTTCCGGGTGACCGATGGCATATGCCCAGCATAGAGCGTCTTGTGACGGCTTGACTAGACACTATGTCTAGGAATAGTGTCGCAGGCAGTCTGTGACCGAGGTCATACGCAACGGAGGGATCGCCAATGACCGTGATGACCGGGACGTCGGGCACCGAGAAGCCCGGGCGTGCCTACGACCCCATCGACCTGTCCTCGCGCGCGTTTTGGTCGACCACCGCGGCCGACCGGGAGCGTTCGTTCGCGGTGCTACGGGCCGAACGCCCGGTGAGCTGGCACCCTCCGGTTGAAGACGCCCTGATGTCCGATCCCGAGGATCCCGGCTACTGGGCGGTCACCCGGCGCGCGGACATCGTCTCGGTCAGCCGCAACAACGAGGTGTTCCTGTCCGGCAAGGGGGTGATTTTCGAGAACGTCCCCGTGGAACTGCTCGAGGCCTCGCAGTCCTTCCTGGCGATGGACCCACCGCGGCACACCAAGCTGCGCAAGCTGGTCAGCGCGGCGTTCACCCCGCGGCAGGTCCGCCGCATCGAGGACTCGATCAAGGCGAACGCCAAGACCATCGTCGAAGAGCTGCGGGCCGCGGGCAGCGGCGTAGATTTCGTCGAGCAGTGTTCGAAACAGCTGCCCATTCGCACACTCTCGGACATGGTCGGGATCGAAGAATCCGAGCGTGAGCACGTGGCGCGGGCCGCCGATGCGCTGGTGTCATGGGCGGACCCCGTCTACCTCGACGGGCGCAATCCGCTGGAGGTCCTGGTCGAGAATCAGATGTATCTGCACCAGGTCGCCGGCGCGCTGGCCGCCGAGCGCCGCGAGCGGCCGGGTGACGACCTGTTCAGCGGTCTGGTGAACGCGGAGGTGGACGGCGACCGGTTGTCCGACGCCGACGTGGCCGCGTTCTTCGTGTTGCTCGCCGTGGCCGCCAACGACACCACCCGCCAGACCACCAGCCATGCGATGAAGGCGCTCACGGACTTTCCCGATCAGCGCGCCTGGCTGCTCGATGATTTCGACAACCGGATTCCCATGGCGGTCGAGGAGTTCATCCGGTGGGCCTCACCGGTGATGACCTTCCGGCGCACGGCGGCAACGGATGTCGAGCTGGGCGGCCAGACCATCCGCGCGGGGGAGAAGGTGGTGATGTTCTACCCGTCCGGAAACTGGGACACCGAGGCTTTCGACCATCCGGAACGTTTCGACCTGGCCCGCGACCCCAACCCGCACGTCGGCTTCGGCGGCGGGGGGGTGCACTTCTGCCTCGGCGCGCACGTGGCCCGGGCGCAGCTGCGAGCCATCTTCGGCGAGTTGCTGCGGCAGCTGCCGGACATTCAGGCGGGTGAGCCCATATACGTGGCGGGCAACTTCATTCACGCCGTGCGCAGCATGCCGTGCAGGTTCTAACCCGCTGCTATCGGCGATAACTCGTCGGCCAGCAGCGCCAGCAGCTCCGAGCAGCCGCCGTCGACCTTGACGGTGGCCAGGTCATCCCCGCGGGTGCGGCCCCGGTTGATGATGGCGATGGGCCTGCCCAGCGCGGCGGCGTGACGCACGAACCGGTAGCCGGAGAACACCGTCAGCGACGAGCCGGCGACCAGTAGTGCGTCGGCCTCGTCCACCAGTGAATATGCTTGGTCGACAACCTCTTTGGCGACGCTTTCACCGAAGTAGACGATGTCCGGCTTGAGCATTCCGCCACAGCGCGGACAGTCCAGATAGCGGAACGACGTGGTATCGGCGACGACGGCGTCGGCGTCGGGGGCCACCGCGAGGCCGCCGACCGCTTCGGCGCGCTCGGCGAATCCTGGGTTGAGCGCCTCCAGTTGTTCGGCCAGCGCGGCGCGGCTCATGGTGTACCCGCAGCCCAGGCAGATCACCCGCGCGTAGGTGCCGTGCAGATTGACGACATTCTCGCTGCCGGCCTTGGTGTGCAGCAGGTCGACGTTCTGGGTGATCACCCCGGTCACCACCGACGCGCGCTCGAGGGCGGCCAACGCTCGGTGGCCGGCGTTGGGCATGGTGTCATCCATGTGCCGCCAGCCGACGTGGTTGCGCGCCCAGTACCGCTGCCGGAACGCAAGATCCGAGGTGAACTGGCGGATGGTCATCGGATTGCTGGGCGGGGAATCAGGACCCCGGTAGTCGGGGATGCCGGAGTCGGTGGACAGCCCCGCGCCCGTCAGCACCGCAATCCGGCGGCCGGCCAGCAACGCGACCAACTCCGGCGATTCTGCGCGTCGGGCGGTCACCCCGTCCAGCGTACGGCCATGACGTGGTTAACCGAGGCACTCCGCGGCGGTGGTGAGCTCCGCCGACATGTTCTTCTCCATCATCTTGAGCGCCGCCGCGGCCAACTCGGCGTCGATGCCCGCGACCGCGTCGGTCGGTATCACGACGGGAAAGTGCCGCACATAGGCGTCGAGCGCGGTGTAGAGGATGCACTGTTCGGTGACCTGTCCGGCAATCACCAATCGCTTGGTCTCCAGCCGGTTCAGCAGGTAGGCCAGCGCGGTCGCATAAAAGGCGCTGTGCCGGACCTTGGTCATCACGCGCAAGTCCCCGGCCGGCACAATCGGCTTCACCAGATCGGGGCGCGCGCCGTCGAGCGCGGAGCCGACGATGTCGGAGAACTGGGCCGCGAAATCGCCGTAGTTGTCGTTGACGTAGACCAGGTCCACGTCGTCGGATTCGCGTGCGCGCCGGACCAAATCGGCCAGCGGGTCGATGATGGTGGCGACATTGGGTATTAGTTCTTCAGCATCGGGATGCTGGTAGGTGTTCATCATGTCGACCACGACCACGGCAGTATCGCTCATGATGGAAGGGATACCCGGCGGCCGCGGGTTGACACAGGTCAGGCGACAATGGAAGGGCGATGGACTTTTACAACGCTTACAGCCAGGGCTTTGTCCGGGTCGCCGCGTGCACGCACCACACCACGCTCGGCGATCCGGCGGCCAACGCGGAGTCGGTGTTGCGATTGGCGCAGGCTTGTCACGACGACGGCGTCGCGCTGGCCGTGTTCCCGGAGCTGACGTTGTCCGGGTACTCCATCGAGGACATCGTGATGCAGGACTTGTTGCTCGACGACGTCGCAGCCGCCATCGAGACCATCGTCGGGTCCTCGACCGATCTGCTGCCGGTTCTGGTCGTCGGTGCCCCACTGCGGTACCGCCATCGCATCTACAACACCGCGGTGGTCATCCATCGGGGCGCGGTGCTCGGGGTGGTGCCGAAGTCGTACCTGCCCACCTACCGAGAGTTCTACGAGCGCCGGCAGATCGCGGCAGGAGACGACGAGCGCGGCACCATCCGGATCTGTGACGCCGACGTCCCCTTCGGCCCCGACCTGTTGTTCGCCGCTTCGGATGTGCCCGATTGCGTGCTGCACGTCGAAATCTGCGAGGACATGTTCGTGCCGATCCCGCCCAGCGCGGAAGCCGCGCTGGCGGGCGCGACGGTGCTGGCGAACCTGTCCGGCAGCCCGATCACGATCGGCCGCGCCGAGGACCGCTGCCTGTTGGCGCGTTCGGCGTCGGCGCGCTGCCTGGCCGCCTATGTGTATGCCGCGGCGGGCGAGGGCGAGTCGACCACGGACCTGGCCTGGGACGGTCAGACCATGGTGTGGGAGAACGGTGAACTGCTGGCCTCATCCGAGCGCTTTCCGAAGGGGGAGCGGCGCAGCATCGCCGACGTCGACATCGACCTGCTGCGTTCGGAACGGTTGCGCATGGGGACCTTCGACGACAACCGGCGCCACCACCGCGGGTCGGCCGAGTCGTTCCGGCGCATCGAGTTTCGGCTGGACCCGCCCGACGGCGATATCGGATTGCACCGCGACATCGAGCGCTTCCCCTTCGTCCCCGCCGATCCGCAACGCCTGGAACAGGATTGCTACGAGGCCTACAACATCCAGGTGTCCGGACTCGAGCAGCGGCTGCGCGCGCTGAACTATCCGAAGATCGTCATCGGCATTTCCGGCGGCCTGGACTCGACCCACGCGTTGATCGTCGCCGCACGGGCGATGGACCGCGAGGAACGGCCGCGCAGTGACATTTTGGCGTTCACCCTGCCGGGGTTCGCGACGGGCGATCGCACCAAACGCAACGCGATCGAGCTGTGCCGCGCACTCGGGGTCACCTTTTCCGAAATCGATATCACCGAGACGGCAATGGTCATGTTCAAGGAGATCGACCATCCGTTTGGGCGCGGGGAGAAGGTTTACGACGTCACCTTCGAGAACGTGCAGGCGGGCCTGCGCACCGACTACCTGTTCCGGCTGGCCAACCAGCGCGGCGGCATCGTGCTCGGCACCGGCGACCTCTCTGAAATCGGGCTGGGCTGGTCGACTTACGGGGTGGGCGACCAGATGTCGCACTACAACGTCAATGGCGGCGTCCCGAAGACGCTCATTCAGCACCTGATCCGTTGGGTCATCTCGTCGGGCCAGTTCGAGTCCGACGTGACCGACGTGCTGCAGTCGGTGCTGGATACCGAGATCTCCCCGGAGCTCGTGCCGAAAGGCGAGGAGGAAGAGCTGCAGAGCAGCGAGGACAAGGTCGGACCGTATGCCCTGCAGGACTTCTCGCTGTTCCACGTGCTGCGCTACGGGTTCAGGCCGTCGAAGATCGCGTTTCTGGCGTGGCACGCGTGGAGCGATCCCGAGCGCGGGAACTGGCCACCGGGATTTCCCGCCGACAAGCGACCGGTCTACTCGCTCAAGGAGATTCGGCATTGGCTCGGGATCTTCGTGCAGCGGTTCTACTCGTTCAGCCAGTTCAAGCGCTCGGCCTTGCCCAATGGCCCCAAGGTGTCGCACGGCGGTGCGCTGTCACCGCGCGGTGATTGGCGTGCCCCGTCGGACATGTCGGCGCGCATCTGGCTCGACGAGATCGAGCGGCAAATACCGGAGGAGTAGCACGCTCGGCGCCCGCCCGGCATCGCCGGACGGGCCCGGAACGTCCGCTCACGCCCTCGCGCGGCGCCAGCCCTGGTACTGCAGCTCCGCGAACACCAGCGTGTAGGCGCCCGCCGCCAGATTCAACGCGACGCCGGCCGAGGTCAGCGGGAAGACATCCGCGAGCACCAGCACCACGGCGGCCACCGTGTAGGCCACATTGGCGATGATGACGGCCATACCGGCGCGCAGCACCGATCGCATCCTGGCGAGCCCGAACACGAGCACGCCGTAGCCGATCAAGAACGCGGCCATGCTGTATTCGAACGCCTTCGTGGTTCCCGAAAGCTCGGCGAGCCGGCCGACCAGCGGGATACCGGCCAGGCCGACCAGCCCGCTGATGGCGGCGTCGGCGCGCATGGCGAGGCGGAGCAGCCCGTCGCGGGTGCCCGTGCGGTCAATGGTGGTGGCGGACATTGATGTTCCTTTCGTGGTGGCTGAACGGTCGCCACTCACGCTGCTCGCAGACCACTGCCAGATCGACGCCAGACGCTGCCAATCACTGCCAAGCGCAGGCCAGGAGGGTCGCGTCGGCCCGCCGCCTCAGCGTTCGTAGGTTCCGGTCAGCGCGCCGCGGGCCAGCACGTGCCCACGGATCGCGGCCAGCAGCGCCTTGGCCGTGGCGATGCTGTCCGGCACGGCCCGGTCGATCGCGAACACGTGGAATCGGTAGTGGTGCGGGCCGTGGCCGGGGATCGGGCGCGGCCCGGCGTAGCCGCGATGGCCCAGATCCGCCCGCAGGCACCGGACGCCTGCCGCATGCGGTTGCAAGCCGCCCGCCTCGAGGCCGTCCAGCGTCGGCTCGATCACGGCGACGGTGTGCAACAGCGGGCGGGGCAGCGGCACGTCGACGTCGTCGACGATGAGCACCAGCTGCCGGGTCCCCGGCGGCGGCGCGCTCCACCGCAAGGGTGGCGAGACATTGTCCCCGACGCCCGTGCCCGCGCTGGAGGTCGGCATCCCGCCGCCATCGGTGAAAGCGGTGCTGCTGAGGCTGATGGCGGCGGGCGCATCGAACGCCGGCCCGGCAAGGGGACTTCGGTGCGCGCCGGCGCGGACGCGGCGCAGCAGCCGGCCCGGCAGCGCCGTCATGCGCCGCTGCCCGCGCCGCGAATCGCGACGGTGGGCGACCGCAGGAGATCGCCCAATTCGCTGGGAAGATAACCCTGCTCCACCAACCGCGGCAGCACGCCGCCGCTTTCGATGATGTCGAGGATGAGTCCGGGGAGTTTGGGAACGCGTCCGGACGCACCCGTGGTGTCGTTGCGCCAGGTGCCCCCGGTCAGGTCGAAGGTGGCCGTGTCGCCTTCGTGGAAAACGCTGGTGGCATCGGGCACGGTCATGGCCGGAAGGCCGGCGTTGACGGCATTGCGAAAGAACAAGGAGTTGAATTCCTCGGCGACCAGTCCCGCGACGCCGAGCTCGACGAAGAGGGCCGCCACCGGCCGCGAGGATCCGAGACCGAAGTTCTTGCCCGCCACCACGATGTCACCCGGGGACACCTCGTCGGTCCAACCCGGGCGAACCTCGTAGAAAATGTGCCTGGCCGCCTCCGACGGATCCATCTTCATCGCGAAGGCCGGGTACATGGCGTCGGTGTTGAGGTTGTCTCCGAACAGCCAGACCTTGCCGCGAAACTGCACGGTCATGCCGTCACACTCCTCGGGTCGGTGATGTAGCCGGTGATTGCCGACGCGGCGACGGTCGCCGGTGATGCCATGAAGATCTCGGCCTCGGTGCTGCCCATGCGTCCGGTGAAGTTACGTGTGCTCGAGGTGATGCATACCTCCCCGGGACCGACCACGCCCATGTGGTAGCCGAAACAGGCGCCGCAGGTGGAGTTGGTGATGACCGCACCCGCGTCGGCCAGATCCTGCAGGTACCCCAGCCGCATGGCGTCCCGGTACACCGCCTGGGAGGCGGGCGTGACCAACAGGCGCACCCCGGGCGCGACGGTCTTGCCGCGCACCACCCGTGCGGCGATCGCGAGGTCTTCGAGCTGTCCGTTCGCGCACGAGCCGATGAAGGCCTGGTCGACCTTGCGGCGGTCCAGCTGGGAGACGGGCAGACCATTGCGGCTGACCGTTCCCGGCCGCGCCACGTAGGGCTCCAGCGTCGCCAAATCGACGCGGCGGATCTCTTGGTATGCGGCATCGGAATCCGGCGTAACGGCACGGTATTCGGTGACGCCACGGTCCTCGAGAAACGAGGTCAATACCTCGTCGGGCTCGAACGTGGCGAAGTCGGCGGAAACCTCGGCGCACTGGGTCGCCACGGTGCGCCGGTCATGCATCGGGATGCCGGCCAGGCCCGTGCCGCCGAATTCCAGGTTGCGGTTCGGCGCATCGCCGTACTCGTTGGCGATATGCAAGAAGATGTCTTTTCCGCTGACGGTCTCCGGCTTGGCGCCCTCGAGCTCATATCGGATCGTGGGCGCGACCTGAAACCATGTCATGCCGGTGCACATGATCGAATAGATCTCCGCGGGCCCGAGGCCCCGCGCGGCGGTGTTGTAGGCGCCCGCCGCGCAGGTGTGAGAGTCGGTGCAGGCCAAGACTTCTCCGGGTCGCGCCAGCCCGTTCTCGGCGATCACCTGGTGGCAGATGCCGTGCCGGCCGACGTCATAGAACCGTTGGATGCCGAAATCGGCGACGAATTCGCGGGCCCGCGGACCGCCCGCGGCGTCCTTGATTGTCGGTGCGGGCACTGCGTGGTCCATGACGACCGCCAGCTTGTCGGGGTCATGGATCCGGTTGGGCGTAATCCACATCGTGGCGAACTGCAAATCGATGAGCACGGTCATGTCGACGTCGACCACGACCGTGTCACCCGCGGACACCACATCCAGACCGGCCTTGCGGGCGAAGATCTTCTCGATGATCGTCATGCCCATGAGGGGTCCTTGCGGGCGTAGCGGGCGTCGCGCTCCAGCCAGTCGGCCATTCCCACCATGTTGAAGAAATCGGCGGGTGTGCTGGGCAGGTGGCCGGCGATGTCGGTGCCGTTCAGTTCGCAAAGGCTTTGCAACATACCAAAAGTCGCCTGCATCAACAGGGTGCTCGGATGGATCGCGATGGCGTAGCCCAACTCTTGCAGCCGCGAGGCCGACTGCAGCGGCGTGAGGCCACCCAGCACCAAATTGATCAGCAGGGGAGCGTCGACCTCGCGCGCGATGCGCTCGATCTCGCCGTCGTCCTGCGGCGCCTCGACGAAGACGATGTCCGCGCCTGCCTGCGCGTACCGGTTGGCGCGTTCGATGGCAGCGTCCAGGCCTAGGGGCGCCCGCGCGTCGGTGCGCGCCACCACCAGCAGGTTGTCATCGGAGCGGGCGTCCAGCGCGGCGGCCAGAGTCTGTTCGAACACCGCCACATCCACCACCTGCTTGTCGGGCAGGTGGCCGCAACGTTTCGGAAAGACCTGGTCCTCCAACTGAATCGCGGCCACTCCCGCCGCGTCGTACGAGCGAACGGTGCGCACCACGTTCATGGGCGCGCCGTAGCCGGTGTCGGCGTCGGCGATCAGGGGGATGTCACCCAACGCTTCGGTGATCATCGCGACCCTGCCGGCCATCTCGGTCGCGGTGACCAGCCCGATGTCGGGTAAGCCGAAGCCCGAGGCCGCCACGCCTGCGCCGGTCATGTAGGCCGCGGTGTGGCCGGTGCGTTTCGTCAGGTGCGCGGAGATTCCGTCGAAAACGCCTGGCGCGACGATGAGTTCGCGGGCACCGAGCAAGTCCTTCAGCCGTTGCCGCGCCGCGGTAGTGGGCATGACTCTCTCCTTTAGTCCAGGGCGCCCGCGACCGAGGCCGCGAGCAGATCCGTCAGTCGCTCGACGTCGTCGAGGCCGTCGAGATTGACCACCGCCCGCTCGATGGCTTCGGCGCGCGACCGGCTGGTGACCCGGTCGGCGAGCGAGTGGAACTTGTCGACGAGTTCGTCGTTGGTGACGGGGTCGTTGGGCGCGCCGTGCGGCAAGGCCACGCGGGCGCGATGGACCGCGCCGTCCCGGGTGGTCACCGCGACGTCGGTACGAAATTTTTCGGTGAAATCGGCGTGGGTGAGCGATTCGTCCAGGTGCACCGTCGTCGCCGCGATGAGCGACCAGATGTCGTCGGAATCGAGGCGGGCGGCGGTGAACTGTTCGGGCAGCACGTTGCCGTCGAGCAGTGCCGCGGCGGTCGCATAGCCGATGTTCATCTGGGCGCCGATCGCGGTCAGCGGTCTCTCCGGTTGCCACCAGCCGTGCTTGTAGATGGTCTCGCCGACGGTGATGTCGATCTTCGAGATATCCTGGGGTGCAACGGATTCACGCACCCGACGGGCGGCGTCGATCGCGGCGTGCACCCCACCCATCGCGGCGTAGGACTTGACCATGATCATGGTGGTCTCCCATCGCTGTCCGAGTTCGCCGGTCAGCGGCGCGGCGTCGGGGTCGTGGCCCTCGCCGAAAACACTGAGAAACCCGCCGTATTCGCGCTCGAAAACCCGCTTGATGCCGGTGTAACCGGCCGCCGCCAGCCCCGCCGCGTAGAAGCCGTTGCGCGCCGCCAAGCCGTGGTGCATGCGCTTGCTCATGGCCTCGTACTGGGCGGCCATCAGACCCGCCGACTGCGTGCCGGCCAGACCGAGGGCGTCCTCCAATTGCGCCGGCGGCAGCCCGCGTAACTTTCCGGACGCCATCGCCGCGGCATGCGTGCCGAAAACCGAGCCCGAGTGCCAGCCGCGGTCGAGCATCTGGGTGCCGTGCAGCGTGTAGCCGACGCGCGGGCCCACCTCGAAGCCGGCGACCGCGGCCAGCAACAGGTCGGCGCCCGTCGAGGGGTGCGGCCGCGTGGACGCCGTCGACAGCAGGGCGGGAATCAACAACGAGCAGCTGTGCAGCGGGGCAAGCGGGTGAAAGTCGTCGAGCTCGAAGCCCTGAATGAAGGTGCCGTTGAGTATCGCCGCGGCAGGCGCCCCCGTGGTGCGTCCGGTGCCGATGACGACGGTGTCGCCGGCGCCTTCCAGCGCGAGGACGGCGTCGGTCGCGGTGCGTGACCACGGTAGTTGCGCCCCTACCAGCGCGCAGCCGATGCCATCGAGGAGCAGGTGTTTCGCACGGTCGAGGACGGGACGCGGGACGTCGTCGAGCGTGAGGCCGGCGACCCAGGTGGCGAGCCGCCCCGTCGGCCCGTCCGGGTCGGTGGCGGCCGGCGTGTTCATCGAATCTCCCTGGCCAATGAGTAGTTGTTATATACATATAACAACCGATCGGGCTACGCAAGGGGGGCCGTGTGGAAGCATTGACCACCATGCAACAAGGCGAGGGTGGGCCGGTCTCGGCGGCGGCCGGGGTGCCGCTGCACCGGCAGCTGTTCTTGGTGCTGCACGACGAGATCGACCGTGGCGTCATCGCCGCGGGCGACGCATTGCCCACCGAGCAGACCCTGTGCGATCAGTTCGGCGTATCGCGCATCACCGTGCGCCGGGCGCTGGCGGACCTGGCCGAGCAGGGGTACATCGAGCGCAGGCACGGCGTCGGGTCGTTCGTACGGCCGCACGGACGAGCGGACGTCTCGGGTGTTTTGGCGGCCGGGCGTTCCTTCATGCAGGGGTTGCGACAGACGCAATTCGAAACCAAGGTCGACGTCGTCGAGCTGGGAAAACGCCGTCCACCGAGGGCCATCGGGGAGGCGTTGGAAAGTTCCGGCGAGCTGCTGCAGATCGTGCGGGTGCGGCGCCAACGCCGCACTGATGAGCCGTTGATGGTGACCGAAGCCTGGCTGCCGCCGGAATGGGCCGACGTACTGACCGAACGGGAGTTGCGGCGCAGGCCGCTTTACGAGCTGCTATCCGACGAGGGCGTCGTCGTGGACCGTGTGCTGCACGAGATCACGGCCGAGATCGCCGGACCGCGCCACGCGCACCTGCTCGGCACGGCCATCGGCGCCGCGCTGCTGCGCGTCAACCGCTTGGCGTTCGTGGCCGAGGCGCCGCATCACTACGTTTCGACCGTGCTGTCGCCGAGCCGTAGCCGCGTCCTGCTCAGCCAGACGGCCGAGGAGATGGAGACCGGCGACGGCCTGAGGATCGCCCACGACGTGGGCGGACGCATCGGCTAGCGGGCGTCGCGCAGCGCCGCGTCGATCGCTTCGGCGTCCGGTGCGCAGTTACCTGCGCCCGGCAGCAGCGTCGCCAGCGCGCCCGCGGCACAGGCGCGCTGCAACGCGCGCAGCCGCTGGGCGGGCGATCCGGGATGGGGCGGCCAGCTGCCGGCCAGCACCCCCGCGAACACGTCGCCGGCCCCGGTGGTGTCCACCGCGGCTACCGCGGGGGCGGGCACCAGAAAGTCGCCGTCGACGCCCACGTACCGGACGCCGCGCGCACCCAGTGTGGTCACCAAGTGTGTTGGGCGCCAAGGCCATTCGTCGGACTCGGCTTCGTTGGCAATCACCACGTCGGCCGCGGCCGCCGCGGCGGGCAGCGAGCCCTGGTCTCCGCCGGCCGGCGAGGCGTTGACGATGACGACCGCCCCGACCGAACGGGCCTGCTGCGCCGCAACCACCGCGGCCTGCACCGGAATTTCCAACTGCGTCAATAACACGTCACAGCCTGCGATGACGCTTCGCGCGGCGGCGGCATCCAGCGCCAGCCGGCCGTTGGCGCCCGGCGCGACCACGATGGTGTTCTCGGCGTGGGCGTCGACGACCACGATCGCCGTGCCGCTCGGTCCGGGCGTTTCGGCGGTGGCGTCCAGGCTCACGCCGTTGCCCAGCAGGTGGGCGCGCAATTCCGCGGCGGCCGGGTCATCGCCGATCGCGCCGACGAATTGCACGCGTGCGCCCGCGCGCGCCGCCGCCACCGCCTGGTTACCGCCCTTACCGCCCGGCGCGTAGGTCAGCGACGACGCCAGCACCGTCTCGCCGGGAGAGGGGAGGGCATCGACGCGAAGCGACAGATCCATGTTCACGCTGCCGACCACACAGACTCGGGCCATTACGTTGACGTTAGTCGGTAACCAGGGCCAAATCGTGTGCCGTGACCTGGGTTTGGCACTCGCGTCAGCATGCGCATTCCTCGCCACGCCACGCCGTGAGACCCTCCCGGACCGCAAAGCCGGCGATGACGAGTCCGACCGCCGAGTCCAGCCACCAGCCGCTCGGCCACACGGCGATGACGGCCAGTGTGAGTAGCACCGCCGCGGATTGCGCGGCGCACAAATAGTTTTGTGTGCCCTCCCCGGCCGTGGCGCGCGAGTCCAGGCGTCTGCCGAGCCTCTGCTTGGCCCAGCCGAGAAGCGGCATCAAAACCAGCGCCGCGGCGGTCAGGGCCATGCCGATCCATGTCGTCTCGGGGCGGGCCCCCGCGAGCAAGCTACGGACCGATTCAAAGGCGATGTAGGGCGCGATGAGCCAGAACGAGATGGCCACCCCGCGTTGCGCCCGGCGCTCCGAGGTCTCCGAGAGCGTGCGTGAACCCGTGAACCGCCACACGACCATCACGCTCGCCAGGCCCTCGACCGCGCTACCCAGCGCCCATCCGATCAGGGAGACGGATCCGGCGGCAAACCCTTGCCACAGGCCGAGCGCGCCCTCCGCGCACATCCACGCCAGGCTCGCCCACGCGAGCCATCGCGCCAAGCGCGCAGCCCGTACCCATCGCGCGTCGCGCTCCGAGCGTTGGATGGTTGTCACGTCGGTCGCCCCGCAACCGCAACCCTCCGCGTACCCATCGCTCATGACGCCAAGAATAAGTTGACTCCATTAGCTGAATAAAGGCGCGGGCAGCGTCAGCCTCGAACGCTTTGGCGCAATCGCCCATATCTTGAGACACGCGCGCTAATGTGCTGCGTGAGCGATGCTGCGTGTCCGAGGAAGGGCGAAGTCGAGTGACATCGAGCGAGCTGCAAAACGCTGAGCCGGCTTCCAAGACCGCACCCGAACACGCTTCGGACCAGGCTGCGGCCGCCATTGAGGAAGGCGAGCCTCGCAAGACCCGTAAGTTTCGCCGCCGTCGGCTTTTCCGGATCGGCCTGCAATCCAAGCTCTTGCTGACGCTGCTCCTCTGCAGCATCCTCTCTATCGGGGTGATCGGCTTCATCGGGGCGTCGTCGGGCCGCAACGCCCTGCGCCAAGTCGAATCCGAGCGACTCACCGAACTGCGCGAGTCCCAGGCGCGGCAGGTGCAGTCGCTCTTCAGGGAGGTGACCAACTCCCTGATCGTCTACAGCGGCGGCTTCAGCATCGTCGAGGCGACGACGGCGTTCACCGATGGATTCGCCCAATTGTCCAATGCGACTATCAACCCGGCGCAGCAGCAGGCAATCTTCAACTACTACGACGACAACATGATCAAGCCGATCAAACGGATCACCGGTGAAGATCTCGATCGCAACGCGATCCTGCCGAGTTCCAACGCGCAGAAGTACCTTCAGGCCTACTACACCGCGCCTTACCGTTCGATCTCCGAGGCGAGGAAGGTTGACGACGCCGGCGACGGCAGCGCGTGGTCGGCGGCCAACGCTCGCTACGGCTTCTACATGCGCGAGATCGTCACCCGCTTCGAGTACCCCGATGCGCTGTTGCTGGACATGCAGGGCAACGTCGTCTATTCGGTGAACAAGGGCCCGGACTTGGGCACCAACATTCTGACCGGGCCTTACCGGGAATCCAAGTTGCGCGATGCGTACCAAAAGGCTTTGCGCTCAAACGATCTCAGCTTCGTCTGGATCACCGACTTCCAGCCGTACCAGCCGGAGCTCGACACCCCCACGGCCTGGGCGGTGTCGCTGGTGGGAATGAACGGAAAATTCAACGGCGTCATGGCCCTGCCACTGCCGATCTCGAAGATCAACAGGATCATGACCGCCGACAAACACTGGGATGCCGCGGGAATGGGTCCGTCGACCGAGACTTATCTCGCCGGAGCCGACAACCTGATGCGTTCCGACTCAAGGCTTTTCCTGGAGGATCCGGCTGAATACCGGCGTGAGGCGGTGGCATCGGGCACCCCGCCCGACGTGGTCGACGAAGCGATCCGGCTGGGTGGCACGACCCTGGTCCAGCCGGTGCCCACCGCGGGTCTTCGCGCCGCTCAGCGTGGGCAGACCGGAGTAATCAGCGCCACCGACTATCTGGGCAACCGGGAGCTGGAGGCCTACGCGCCGCTGATCGTGCCGAACTCCGATCTGCACTGGTCGATCCTGGCGACACGGGACAACTCCGACGCTTTCGCGCGCCTGGGCAGGTTTAGCAGGACGGTGGTGCTGGCGGTGGCGATCATGATCTTCGCCATCTGCGTCGCGTCGATGGTGCTGGCCCAGCTGATGTTGCGGCCGATCCGTCGGCTGCAGGCCGGCACGCAGAAGATCAGCTCCGGCAACTACGAGGTCAACATCCCGGTCACCACCCGCGACGAGATCGGCGACCTGACCGCGGCTTTCAACGAAATGAGTCGCAGCCTGGCAATCAAGGAGGAACTTCTCAACGAGCAGCGCCGGGAGAACGACCGCCTGTTGCTGGCGCTGATGCCCGAGTCCGTTGTTCAGCGATATCGCGAGGGGCAGGAGACCATCGCGCTGGAACACCAGGGCGTGGCCGTCATCTTCGCCGAAATCGTCGGGCTCGACGAAGTTTCCGTGGATGTATCCGGCGACGAGCTCGTCGGGATGGTCGACGAACTGTTCCGGCAGTTCGATTCGGCGGCCGAATCTCTGGGCGTCGAGCGGATTCGCACCTTCCACAACGGCTATCTCGCCAGCTGCGGTGTGGTCACGCGGCGCCTGGACAGCATCCACCGCAGCGTCGACTTTGCCATCGAAATGCGCCAAATCATCGATAGGTTCAACGGCCAGACCGGCCACCAGCTGCGCCTTCGAGTGGGCATCAGCACCGGTGACGTCATCAGCGGACTGGTGGGTCGCTCGGGGCTCGTCTACGACATGTGGGGCGCCGCGGTCAGCCTTGCCTACCGGATGCAAAGCGGCGCAAACCAATCGGGCATCTACGTCACCTCCCAGGTGTACGAGGCGATGCGGGACGTGCGGCAGTTCACGCCGGCCGGCACCATTTCGGTCAGCGGAACCGACCAGGAGATCTACCGGTTGTCGGAGCGATCATGAACCTGTTCGACTCATCGTGGTTCTACTGGGCCATCGGCGTAGCGGTCGGATTCCCGATTGCCTTGATCCTGCTTACCGAGCTGCACCGCACGCTGGTCCGCCGAGACAGCCAGCTGGCCCGGCAGGTCAGCCTGCTGCGCAACTACCTGCTGCCGCTGGGCGCGTTGTTGCTGCTGCTCGTCGAGGCTTCGCAGGTGCCCGCCAAAGACGGCTCGGTGCGGATCCTCACCACGCTGTTCGGCCTGCTGGTGCTCGTGCTGGTCTTGTCCGCGCTGAACGCCACCGTGTTCGAGGGCGCGCCCGACAAAAGCTGGCGCAAACGGCTGCCCGCCATCTTCATCGATGTCGCCCGCTTCGGAGTCATCGGCGTCGGCCTGGCGGTCATGCTGTCAATGATCTGGGGCGTCCGGATCGGTGGCCTGTTCACCGCGCTCGGCGTCACCTCGGTTGTCATCGGCCTGATGCTGCAGAACTCCGTCGGCCAGGTGGTGTCCGGGTTGTTCGTGCTGTTCGAGCAGCCATTCCGGATCGATGAGTGGCTGGACACCGGGACCGCGCGAGGGCGTGTCGTCGAAGTGAACTGGCGGTCCGTGCACATCGACACGGGCAGCGGCATCCGCATCATGCCCAACTCGATGCTCGCCAGCACCTCGTTCACCAACCTCAGTCGCCCGTCGCGCGCGTACGACTGCGCGATCACAACCAAGTTCGCGCCCGGCGATTCCCCGGACAAGGTGTGCGAGATGCTCACGCGGGTCGCTGCGGCGTTGCCGGCCCGCAGACCCGGAATCTTGCCCACCGCAGTCTCCTTGGGCGGCGCCCAGTACCGCACGACCATCCGGTTGGCGTCCCCCGCCGACGCCGAAGCCACCGAAGCGACCTTCCTGCGCTGGGTTTGGTATGCGGCGCGGCGGGCGCGCCTGCATCTCGACGGTGCCGACGACAACTACTCCACCAAACAACGCGTGGAAAAAGCCTTACGCACGGTCGTCGCGCCGGCGTTGCGGCTGAGCCATACCGATCAGCAATCGCTCGTCCCGTACGCGAAGCTCGTCCGCTACGGCGCCGACGAAATCCTCGAATCCGCAGGCCAGGTCTCGCCCGGCATGACCTTCCTGGTGGCCGGCCGGGTGCGCTTGACGGCGACGACCGACGACGGCTCGGTGGTGCCGGTCACCACCCTGGACGAGGGATCGTTCCTGGGCCTGACCGCGCTGACCCGCCAGCCCAACCTCGCCGGCGCGTACGCGCTGGACGAGGTGACGGCGCTGCAGATCGATCGCGAGCACCTCGAGCATCTGGTGATGCGTAAGCCGTTGCTGCTCCAAGACTTAGGACGACTCATCGAGGAGCGACAAGCCAAGGTGCGACAGGTGACGCACCGTGAACGGATCAGCCTGACCCGCATCGGGGCGCCGGCGGCGGCAAAAACGCTCGGCTGACCCGCCGGAGACCGCGACTTGATAGTCGGCGCGTTACGCGCGGGACGGAAGCCGTAATACCCGGGCCGCCTCACCTGGCCGGTTAAGGCCCGATACCCTGGTTCAATGAGTCTGCAAGCACCATTCCTCAGCGGTGGGGCTCAACAGCGGGAGTCTGACTTGCGCCGGGAGGTGCACAATGCCGCTCGCCGCGCCCGCGTCGCCTCCCGCGTCCTGGCGTTGCTCCCGACGGTCGCCAAGGACCAGGCGCTGCGGTCGGCCGCCGACGCGGTAGCGGCCCACACCGACTTGATCCTGTCGGCCAATGCCGAAGACCTCCGCGCCGCCGAGGCCGCCGGCACCCCGACCGCCATGCTCGACCGGCTGGCGCTAGACCCCAAACGGGTCGAGGGAATCGCCGCCGGCCTGCGTCAGGTCGCCGGGTTGCCCGACCCGGTCGGCGAGGTGCTGCGCGGCTACACGCTGCCGAACGGATTGCATCTGCGCCAGCAGCGCGTGCCGCTCGGCGTCGTCGGCATGATCTACGAAGGCCGGCCCAACGTCACCGTCGACGCCTTCGGTCTGGCGCTCAAGTCGGGCAACGCCGTGTTGCTGCGCGGAAGTTCCTCCGCCGCGCGGTCCAACCAGGCGCTGGTGCAGGTGCTGCGCGCTTCGCTGGTCAGCGAGGACCTCCCCGCCGATGCGGTGCAACTGCTTTCGGCCGCCGATCGCTCCACGGTTACGCACCTGATCCAGGCCCGCGGCCTGGTCGACGTGGTGATTCCGCGCGGGGGAGCCAGTCTGATCAACGCGGTGGTTCGCGACGCGCAGGTGCCCACCATCGAAACCGGCGTGGGCAACTGCCACGTCTACGTCCACGAAGGCGCCGACCTGGACGTCGCGGAACGGATCCTGCTGAACTCCAAGACCCGTCGGCCCAGCGTCTGCAACGCCGCCGAGACGCTGTTGGTCGATGCCACCATCGCCAAGAAGGCGCTGCCCCGGTTGGTGGCCGCCCTGGAGGACGCTGGCGTGACCGTGCACGGCGGATCCTCGGCGGATGCGGGGGAGGACGACCTGCGCCGCGAGTACCTGTCGATGGACATCGCGGTCGCGGTGGTGGACGGCATCGATGCCGCGATCGCCCACATCAACGAGTACGGCACCGGGCATACCGAGGCCATCGTCACCAGCAATATGGCTGCGGCGCAACGGTTTAGCGACGGCGTCGACGCCGCCGCAGTGATGATCAACGCGTCGACGGCGTTCACGGACGGTGAGCAGTTCGGTTTCGGCGCCGAAATCGGCATCTCCACCCAGAAATTGCATGCGCGGGGCCCCATGGGGCTGCCGGAATTGACCTCGACCAAGTGGATCGCGTGGGGCGACGGGCAGATCCGTCCAGCCTGACCGCGACGAAAAGTGCTTTAGGAGAACCGACATAGTGAGCGTGCCCGCCCGGCCCAAGCCGCTGTTCGCCGACATCGACGACGTCTCGCGACGGTTGGCCGAGACCGGTTACCTGCCCGACACCGCCACCGCGACCGCGGTGTTCCTGGCCGACCGGCTGGGCAAGCCGCTGCTGGTGGAGGGCCCCGCCGGGGTGGGCAAGACCGAGCTGGCCCGCGCCGTCGCCCAGGCGACCGGTTCCGGACTCGTCCGGTTGCAGTGCTACGAGGGCGTGGACGAGGCGCGCGCGCTCTACGAATGGAACCACGCCAAGCAGATCCTGCGCATCCAGGCGGGCTCCGGTGACTGGGACCAGACGAAGGACGACGTGTTCAGCGAGGAGTTCCTGCTGCAGCGCCCGCTGCTGACCGCCATCCGGCGCACCGAGCCCACGGTTCTGTTGATCGACGAAACCGACAAGGCCGACATCGAAATCGAGGGCCTGCTGCTCGAGGTGTTGTCCGACTTCGCCGTGACCGTCCCGGAACTGGGCACGATCACCGCGGAGCGGACGCCGTTCGTGGTGTTGACCTCCAACGCCACCCGCGAACTGTCGGAGGCCCTCAAGCGTCGGTGCCTGTTCCTGCACATCGACTTTCCCAGTCCCGAATTGGAGCGCCGCATCCTGTTGTCGCGGGTGCCGGAGCTGCCGCAGCATCTCGCCGATGAGTTGGTGCGCATCATCGGCGTGCTGCGCGGCATGCAACTCAAGAAGCTCCCGTCAGTCGCCGAGACGATCGACTGGGGACGCACGCTGCTCGCGCTGGGCCTGGACACCATCGACGACTCCGTCGTCGCCGCCACCCTGGGCGTGGTCCTCAAGCATCAGTCCGACCAGCAGCGCGCAACCGGCGAGCTCCGGTTGAACTAGGGACGCACCGATGGCCCCCCGCCGCATCCGCCCCACCCGGCCGCTCGCCCCGCACGGGCTGCCCGGGCACCTGGTGGGTTTCGTGGAAGCACTTCGCGGAGTTGGCATTTCGGTTGGCCCATCCGAGACGGTGGACGCCGGCCGGGTGATGGCCACGCTGGGTTTGGGCGACCGTGAGGTGTTACGCGAGGGCATCGCCTGCGCCGTGCTGCGGCGTCCCGAACACCGCGAGACCTACGACGCCATGTTCGACCTGTGGTTCCCCGCGGCGCTGGGCACACGCGCGGTGGTGACCGACGAGGAGGCCGACGCGACGTCGGGCGACTCCTTGCCGCCCGACGACGTCGAGGCGATGCGCCAGATGCTGCTGGATCTGCTCACCGAGAACCCCGACCTTGCCGGCATGGACGAGCGGCTGGTCGCGATGATCGCGCGCATCGTGGAGGCCTACGGCAAATACAGTTCCAGCCGCGGCCCGTCGTTCTCGTCGTACCAGGCGCTCAAGGCGATGGCCCTGGACGAATTGGAGGGCAAGCTGCTGGCGGGGCTGCTCGCCCCGTACGGCGACGAACCCACGCCCACCCAGGAACAGATCGCCAAAGCCATGGCGGCGCAGCGGATCACGCAACTGCGCAAGATGGTCGACGCCGAGACCAAGCGACGGACCGCCGAGCAGCTGGGCCGTGACCACGTCCAGATGTACGGCATCCCACAGCTTTCCGAGAACGTCGAGTTTCTGCGCGCCTCCGGCGAACAGCTGCGCCAGATGCAACGGGTGGTGGCGCCGCTGGCCCGGACCCTGGCCACCCGGCTCGCGGCCCGGCGGCGGCGCAGCCGCGCCGGCGTGATCGACCTGCGCAAGACGCTGCGCAAGTCGATGTCCACCGGCGGCGTGCCGATCGACGTGGTGCTGGCCAAACCCCGTCCGGCGCGACCGGAGCTGGTGGTGCTGTGTGACGTGTCCGGTTCCGTCGCCGGGTTCAGCCACTTCACCCTGCTGCTGGTACACGCGCTGCGCCAACAGTTCTCGCGGGTCAGGGTGTTCGCGTTCATCGACACCACCGACGAGGTGACCCACATGTTCGGGCCCGAAGCCGACCTGGCCGTGGCGATCCAGCGGATCACGCGGGAGGCCGGCGTGTACAGCCGCGACGGGCATTCCGACTACGGCAACGCCTTCGCGTCGTTCGTGCAGGCGTTCCCCAACGTCCTTTCGCCGCGCAGCTCGCTGCTGGTGCTCGGTGACGGCCGCACCAACTACCGCAATCCGGAGACCGAGCTGCTGGCCCACATGGTGACCGCCAGCCGGCACGCGCACTGGCTGAATCCCGAGCCCAAGCACCTGTGGGGCAGCGGCGACTCGGCGGTGCCGCGCTACCAAGAAGTCATCACGATGCATGAATGCCGGTCGGCCAAGCAGCTCGCCGCCGTGATCGACCAGCTGCTGCCGGTCTGAGGACGTTCTTCGTCCCTGCGTCACGCTCGGGCGCCGGTGTGACGCTCGCCGGAGGTCCCGGGATGCGGGCCGGCCCGCGGACTGAGGAATCAGGCCGGATCGCCGCCTCAAGTAAGCTGGCAAATCGTGCAAAAGCAGCTGCGCAGGCTGGGAGTGATGGGCGGGACGTTTGATCCCATCCATTACGGACACCTGGTTGCCGCGAGTGAGGTCGCCGACCTGTTCGACCTCGACGAAGTGGTGTTCGTGCCCAGCGGTCAGCCCTGGCAGAAGGACCGCCACGTCTCCGCTGCCGAGGACCGATACCTGATGACGGTGATCGCCACCGCGTCCAACCCGCGCTTCTCGGTGAGCCGGGTCGACGTCGACCGTGCCGGGCCCACCTACACCAAGGACACGCTGCGGGACCTGCACGCCCTCAACCCCGATTCGCAGCTGTACTTCATCACCGGGGCCGACGCGCTCGCTTCGATCCTGTCCTGGCAGGGCTGGGAGGAGCTCTTCGAGCTGGCGCGGTTCGTCGGCGTCAGCCGGCCCGGCTACGAGCTGCGCCGCGAACACATCACCGGCGTGCTGGGCGAGCTGGCGGAGGACGTGCTGACGCTCGTTGAGATCCCGGCGCTGGCGATCTCGTCGACCGACTGCCGTTTGCGCGCCGAACAACATCGGCCACTGTGGTACCTGATGCCCGACGGCGTCGTGCAGTACGTCTCCAAGCGCCGGCTCTATCGCGGCGAACAATCGAAGGACACCGTGAGCCGATCGACCCTGCCCGCCGGGAAGAACACATGACCGCCACGCAGGAGGCGATCGACATGGCGACCGTGGCCGCCGGCGCGGCCGCCTCGAAACTGGCCGACGATGTCGTCGTGATCGACGTGTCCGGCCAACTGGTGATCACCGACTGCTTCGTCATCGCCTCGGCGTCCAACGAGCGGCAGGTCAATGCCATCGTCGACGAGGTCGAGGAGAAGATGCGCAGGGCGGGCTACAAGCCGGCGCGCCGGGAGGGCACCCGGGAGGGCCGCTGGACGCTGCTGGACTACCGCGACATCGTCGTGCACATCCAGCACCAGGACGACCGCGACTTCTATGCCCTGGACCGGTTGTGGGGTGACTGCCCGGTCGTGCCGGTGGATCTGGCCGCGGTTCCCGACGACTCGGCGGGCACGCAATGACGATTCGCCGCCTGATCATGTTGCGGCACGGGCAAACTGAGTTCAACGCAGGCAGCCGCATGCAGGGGCAACTGGATTCCCAACTCAGTGAGCTCGGTCGGGCGCAAGCGATCGCCGCCGCCGAGGTGCTCGGCAAGCTACAGCCATTGCTTATCGTGTCGTCGGATCTGCATCGCGCGTACGACACGGCGATCCGGCTCGGGGAGCGGACCGGCCTGCCGATCCGGGTGGATCCGCGGTTGAGGGAAACCCACCTCGGCGACTGGCAGGGATTGACGCACACCGAGGTCGACATGCAGGCCCCTGGTGCCCGGCTGGCCTGGCGCGAAGACGCCACCTGGGCGCCCCATGGTGGCGAAAGCCGGGTCGACGTCGCCGCCCGCAGCGTGCCGTTGGTTACCGAACTGGTCTGCGGTGAGCCGGAATGGGGTGGACCCCAGCACGCCGATCGGCCGGTGGTGCTGGTGGCCCACGGCGGGCTGATCGCCGCGCTGTCTGCCGCGCTGCTGAGGCTTCCGGTCGCCAACTGGCCGACGCTGGGCGGCATGGGCAATGCCAGCTGGGTGCAGCTTTCCGGCCATTCGGACGACTCGGGGGCGGCTTTCGAGAGCATCCGCTGGCGCCTCGATGTGTGGAACGCTTCGGCGCAGGTGTCCAACGATGTCCTCTGATGCACGGCCCACCCTGCTGATCTTCGCCGACTCGCTGGCCTACTACGGGCCGACCGGCGGCCTGCCCGCCGACGATCCGCGCATCTGGCCCAATATCGTTGCCGCGCAATTGGGTTGGGATGTGGAACTCATTGGTCGCATCGGCTGGACCTGCCGCGACATCTGGTGGGCGGCGACCCAAGACCCGCGTGCCTGGGCAGCGCTGCCCAGGGCCGGCGCCGTCATTTTCGCGACCGGCGGCATGGATTCGCTGCCGTCGGTGCTGCCGACCGCGCTGCGCGAACTGATCCGCTACGTCCGCCCGCCGCGAGTGCGGCGCTGGGTACGTGACGGATACGGCTGGCTGCAGCCCAGGCTCTCGCCGGTGGCCCGGTCCGCGCTGCCTGCGCGCCTGAGCGCCGACTATCTCGAACAGACTCGCAGCGCAATCGATTTCAACCGCCCGGGCATCCCGGTCGTGGCCTCGCTGCCGTCGGTGCACATCGCCGACACCTACGGCAGGGCCCACCATGGCCGCCCGGCGACCGCCGCGGCGATCACCGAGTGGGCGCAAACCCATGACGTTCCCCTAGTCGACCTCAAAGCGGCTGTCGCCGAGCACATCATGAGTGGACGAGGAAATCCCGACGGCATTCACTGGAATTTCGAAGCGCACCAGGCGGTTGCCGAGCTGATGCTGAAGGCGCTCGCCGAAGCCGGCGTAGTGACAGAGAAGCCACGCCCGTGACCGTCATGGTGGTGACCGACGCGTCGGCGCGCTTGCCGGCCGATTTGCTGGAGCAGTGGGCGATACGGGTTGTGCCGCTGCACATTCTGCTCGACGGCGTCGATTTGCGCGACGGTGTGGACCAGATCCCCGAAGACATCTACAAGCGTCACGCGACCACCGCGGCGGCCACGCCGGCCGAACTGGCCGACGCCTACCAGCAGGCGCTGGCCGACAGCGGCGGGGACGGCGTGGTGGCGGTGCACATTTCGTCCGCACTGTCGGGCACCTGCGGCGCGGCGGAGCGGACCGCGGCCGACCTGGACGCCCACGTACGGGTCGTCGACTCGAAGTCGACCGCCATGGGCACGGGCTTCATCGCGTTGGCCGCCGCGCGGGCCGCTGCCGCCGGCGGTGACCTCGACGCCGTCGCCGCCGCGGCGACCGCGGCCGTACGACAAAGCCACGCGTTCATGGTGGTGCACCGGCTGGACAACCTGCGCCGCAGTGGGCGGATCGGCGGCGCCAAGGCATGGCTGGGCACCGCGCTGGCACTCAAGCCGCTGCTGCGCATCGACGACGGCAAACTCGTTCTGGCCCAACGGGTACGCACCGTCACCCACGCGACGGAGGCGATGATCGACCGGGTCTGCGGGGTCGTCGGCGACAGTCCGGCCGCGCTGGCGGTGCATCACGTCGCCAACCCGGACGGCGCCAAGGAAGTGGCGGCCGAGCTGGCGCGCAGACTACCGGCCTGCGAGCCGGCGATCATCACCCCGCTGGGGCCGGTGCTGGCGTTGCACGTCGGTGCCGGAGCCGTCGCGGTCGTCGTGCAGCTGCCGACTTAAGCGGGCACCGGGCGCCGGGCGTTGTCGCCGCGAGGGTGTACCACCTGCGGCCACCAGAACCACCGTCCCAGCAGCGTCGCGATGGACGGCATCAGCAACGTGCGCACCACCAGCGTGTCGAGCAGCAGACCGATGCACACCGTCGAACCGAACTGACCCAGCACCCGCAAGTCGCTGCCCAACATGGCCGCCATGGTGAACGCGAACACCAGACCCGCCGCCGTCACGACGCCGCCGGTACCCGCCATCGACCGGATGATTCCCGTCTTGAGGCCGGCATGGATCTCTTCTTTGAACCGGGAGACCAGCAACAGGTTGTAGTCGGACCCGACGGCCAGCAGGATGATGACCGACAGCGCCATCACGATCCAGTGGATCCTGATGCCGAACAGGTCCTGCCAAATCAGCACCGAGAGGCCGAACGACGCCGCGATCGAGCTGGCCGCGGTGCCCACGATCACCAGCGCGGCCACCACGCTGCGGGTAAGTATCAGCATGATCATGAAGATCAACGTCAGGGCGGACACCACGGCGATCATCAAGTCGTATTTCTCGCCGTCGGCCATGTCCTTGAACGTCGCGGCGGTTCCGCCCAGGTAGACCCGGGCGTCGGACAGCGACGATTGCTTGAGACCCTCCTGCGCGGCGGTGCGTTCGGCGTCGACTTGCGCGATGCCCTCCGGCGACATCGGATCGCCTTGATGCGTGATGAAGAACCGCGCCGACTTTCCATCCGGCGACAAGAACATCCGAAGGCCGGTCTGGAAATCCGGGTTGTCGAAGGCCTCGGGCGGCAGGTAGAAGAAGTCGTCGTTCTTCGATGCGTCGAAGCTTTGACCCATCACGATCGCGGTGTTGCTCATCGCCTCCATCTGGTCGATCATCGCCTTGAACGTCTGATACAGGGTGAGCGTGATGCCCCTGGTGGTCTTCAGCGTGGTGATCAGCGTGGGAAAGAGCGCGGTCAGGTCGCGTGAGGCTTTGGCGGTGTGGGCGATATCGGTCGTCAGGTAATGGAACTGCTCGGCGAGCTGGTCGAACCCGTCGAACGTGTCGAACAGGGACCGCAACCCGATGCACACGGGAATGTCGTAGCAGTGCCGCTCCCAGTAGAAGTAGGAGCGTACCGGCCGGAAGGTGTCGTCGAAATCCGCGATGTGATCACGCAGGGAATCGGTGATCTGCGACGTCACCGCCGTGGTCTTCGCGCTGTCGTCCGCGGCGTTGGCCAGGTCCTGTGACACCTCGTATTGGCGTTGCGTGGTGTCGATCTGGGTCTGCAGATCGTCGGCCATCCGGAGGATGTCGGCGATGCGCTCCTTGAGGAAGCTCATGTTCTGCATCGTCGTCTGACTCTGGACGCTGTTCTGAAACGGTATCGAGCTGTGCTGGATCGGAATGCCCAGCGGCCGGGTGATGTCCTGGACCATGGCGATGCCCAGCGTGCGCATCTCGTTTTTCGCCACCCGGTCCAGCACCAGCATGTCGGCCGGGTTTCGCATGTCGTGGTCGGATTCGACCATCAACAGGTCGGGGTTCATCCGTGCCTCGGAGAAATGCCGGTTCGCGGCCTCTTGTCCTTGGTTGGACGGGGCCGACAACGGCAGGTAATGGCGGTCGTTGTAGCTCGTGTGGAAGCTCGGCAGGGCGATCATGCCGACCAGCACGACCGCGGCGCTCACGGCCAAAACCGCTGCCGGCCAACGTACTACGGCGGTACCCACCCGGCGCCACAGCCGGCCACGCTTGGCCTGCCGCTCGAACAGGTGGAAGCGGCTGCCGACGAAGACCACCGCGGGCCCCAGCGTGACGCCGGCCAGCACCACGACAATCATGCCGATCGCCACGGGCGCCCCCATGGTGTTGAACCACGGTAGCCGCGAGAAACTGAGGCAATAGGTCGCGCCCGCGATCGTCAGGCCCGACCCCAACACGACCGGGGCGACGCCCTTGAATGTGGTGTAGTACGCGGTTTCTCGGTCCTCGCCCGCGGCCAGCGCCTCCTGATAGCGGCCGATCAGGAAGATGCCGTAGTCCGTCCCCGCGGCGATCGCCAACATGGTGAGGATGTTGGCGGCGAAGGTGGTGAGCCCGAATGCGTTGTGGTACGCGAGAACCGCGACCACCCCCCGCGAACACGCCAGGGCGACAAAGGTCATGAACAGCTGGACCAGCGTGGTGACGATCGACCGGTAGACCAGCAGCAACATGATCGCGATGGCGCCCAGGGTGAACAGCGTGATCTTGGCCAGGCTGGCGTTACCGATGATGTGCATATCGTCGGACAGCGCGGCGGGGCCCGTGACGTAGGCCTTCACGCCGGGTGGCGCCTTGTTCTCCTCGATCACCTTGCGCACCGAGTCCACCGATTCGTTGGCCAGCGTCGTGCCCTGGTTACCGGCGAGGTTCACCTGCACGTAGGCGCTCTTGGCGTCGGCGCTCTGCGCGCCCGCGGCCGTCAGCCGGTCGCCCCAGAAGTCCTGAATGTGCTGAATGTGCTTGGGATCCTGGCGGAGTTGCCGAATCAGCTTGTCGTAGTACTGGTGCGCGTCGGGGCCGAGCGGTTGCTGGCCCTCCAGCACGATCATTACCGTGCTGTTGGAATCGAATTCGTGGAAGTTGTGGCCCAGGCGCATCATCGCCTTCATCGACGGCGCATCCAGCGGGGTCATCGGCGCCGAGTGAGCCTCACCAACTTTTTCCAGTGTCGGAACGATGACATTCACCAGGACCGTGACGAACAACCAAACCAAAATGATCGGCACCGCAAAGATCCGGATCGCATGCGGCAGGTACGGGCGGTGGCCCCGCTCGGCCTTGGACAGGCCCTTGACGTTGATGGGGCCGGTGTCGGCCGCGCTCACGTCGCGCTGGGTCTCGTTGCTCGCGTTGCTCATGCGGACTTCACCAGGCAGAAGGTCTGCGCGTTGTGGCCGTCGGAACTCCGCTGTTCGCGCACGACGCCGTCGACGGTGATCTTGCAGCTGATCTCACCGCTGTCGCTCTGCGCCATGATGTTGGCGCTCACCGAGGGCAAGGTGGTCGAGATGGTGGTCGACCACGGCAGCGGCGCCGCGTTGACCTGATGGGTGTTGGCGTTCTCGTCCCAGTAGTTGATGTTGGCGGTGGCCCCGGGCGGCCCCGTGATGTCGTACACCACGACCTTCGGGTTGAACTGCACGATTTCGATCCCCTTGCCGGCGTTCGCGTTGAGATCCTGCGAGCCGAAAATCTTGTGGAGCCGCGACACGATCAACGCCGAAAGGGCCAAGACCACCACCAAAAGCAGCGGTATCCACACCCGTTTCAGGACGCGGGTTACGGTGCCGGTACGTGGACCCGATTCTGGACTAGCCACCACCTGACCGCCTTCCGCATTACCGCCACCCCGGCGCTGCCGCAAAGCTCACCTACGTCGCCGACGACACCGATGTCCCTCGACAATTTGCTCAGCTAAGCACTCTAAACCTTAGTGCACGCAAGCGTTCCTCCGGGTGCCTCCGATGTGGCGAACCGCATATGGTTCGGGCCCTTACCGGGCCACCCGGCCGGTGACCGGCGGCAAATCGGCAAGCGTCACGATCCCGGGCTCGGCCGCGACCACAGCCGGGACCGCATTGGTCACCGGCATCGCCGTGTAGATCATTCCCAACCCCATGAAGCCGGGTTCCGTCCAATCCTTCGGCGGCAGGCAGTGCAGCACGGTCCGCATGTTGGGCAGCCCGTACACCTGGATGACGTGGCCGTGCTCCAGCGGCTTGGGCGGCACCACATGATTGCCCATGGTCCAGTTGAACCCCACGCTGACCACGTTGCGGTCGCCCTGCCAGCCGCGGTGGTATCCATAGACACCGCCGACCGTTCCCGCGGGGATTGTCATGAAGCCCAGATCCGAATCCCCGGTGGCCGCGGTGAAGGTCACGTCGAAGGTCATCCGGTCCAGCTTCGCCCCGATCGCGTCGGCCATCATGGCGGCCGATTCGGCGAAGACCTCGCTTTCGCGCCGCACGCTTTCCGCCAGCCCCGGAGTTTCGGGATCCTGCGAGAAGCCCATCGCCGTCTGCGTTTCCGCTGATTCGTAGGTGGAGCAATCCACCGACTCGGTGATCCGGATTTCGTCGACGCGTTCGCACGCGCCGCTGAGCACCATGCCCACCATGTTCGTCATGCCCGGGTGCGCGCCGCTGCCGAAGATCGTCGAACCGCCTCGTTTGCACGCATCCGCGATGCGTTCGCGGTCCGCGGGCGTCTGCTTGCCGCCGGTAATCCAGGCCGCGCTGGAACACACGTTGACGCCCGCTTCCAGCAAGCGCACCAGCTCATCGATGTTGGGCCACAACGGGTTATAGCAGCACGCGTCGGCGCCCAGGGCGAGGAGCGCGTCGATGTCGTTCGTCGCGCGCACGCCGGTCGGTTCCGGCCACCCGGCCAGTTCGGCGGCATCCACGCCGACCTTGTCCGCCCCGTGCGCGTACACCCCGACTAATTCCATGTCCGGCCTGCCGATGATGGCATGCAGCGAACGTCGCCCGATGTTCCCCGTCGTCCACTGGATGACGCGCAGCGGGCGGTCTGTCGGGGGCTTGCTCATCGCGTCTCCTTTGACGTGGGCGGATTTGGGTCATTATCGCCGCCGTGCGCCCGGGCGTGTCTACACCCTTGGAGGTCAGCGGTTGCCGGGGTTCAGCGCGGCCATGGCGCTGGACATCAGCTGCGAAAAGGGATCGCCGCCCCCGCCGAAGGTGGCCTGACTGGCCGGTGCGATCACGGCCGCGGGGTCGAAGCCCCGCACCGGATCCACTTGAAGCGGAGCGGTGAGCGGGTCGTCGTTGCGCGAGTAACCCGCGTTCACCATCGGGGTCAGCTCCGCGTCGAGTTGGTTCAGCACGTCTTCCGGCACGCCCAGGTAGCTTAGGGGCAGTACCAGCGGGAGGTGCCTTTCGGGGATCAGATACGTCGTTGTCTTCGCGCCCCTGGAGTTGACGGTCGTCCTGATGTTCTGCGGCGGCACCATGCTCGGGTCGGTGAACGCGACGGCGGTATGACCGGTTGCTTCGCCCACCAGCGTGTTGGCCAGCGCTAACAGGTTGTCCGGCCGGTCCGGAAAGTCGGCGATCATGTCGTATGCGGCGACGAAGGCCTTGGTGTCGTATTGGCTTTCCACGGGGGGCGGTATGCGGTAGTCCATTGCGGGAACGACGGCGCCGACCGGAAAGAAGGAGGTCAAAAAGCTCTCGCCGAAGGCGTGATGCCCGACCGGGTTGCCAAATGTGCTGAACACCAATTGGTTTGGTGGGGGAGCGGTCGGATCGTTCGCCAGCCTGGCCTGCTCGGCGTCAACCACGAGCGAACCCTCGGACAGGCCGATGGCGGCTCCGGGCCCACCCCTGCGGATCGCCGCATCCAGGTTCTCGGTCCCGACGGCGACCGACTCGCCGACGCTGGGGCCGTCCACGCCTAGCCCCGGGAAGGCTTCATCCAGCCGGCCAATCCCCGGAAAGAGCCGTTCGAGCACGTGGCCCTGGACCTGCCCCGCCGGGTAGGCCACGATTTCTCGCTTCAGGCTGGGAAACCAGCCGGCACCCAGGCGTCTGCCGTACTCATCGTAGGGAATTCCAGGAACGTGAGCGCCGCCCAGCGCGTACGCGGTGCCGTCACCGGGCGTACCGTCGCCTGGCGCGTCATCGGCCGCCGCCATCCCGAGGCCGAAATATCCTGTGACGCCGAGGGTTACCACAGCGGTAGCCCCTGCGAGTAGTTTCTGCATCGCCACGTCCCGCCTGCCCGACTTGGTCTCGTAGTGTCGCATATCGCTCGTCGGCCTCGCGGCTGACGGGTATTAGTCCGCGCTTCCGGCCGGTGAGCGGGATCGCGACCGCCGCGCTCCCGGTCGTGACGGCCACCAGCTGGCCCGCCCGACCAGCGTAGCCAAGGCGGGCACCGTTATGGTGCGGACCAGAAAGGTGTCGAGCAAGATTCCGATCCCGATCACGAAGCCACCCTGGACGACGGTGCCGATGCTGGAAAACACCAGGCCCCACATCGAGGCGGCGAAGATCAAACCCGCCGCGGTGATCACGCCGCCGGTCGAACTCAACGCGCGAATGACGCCGTAACGCATGCTGTGCGGGGATTCGTCACGCATTCGCGAGACGAAAAGCATATTGTAATCGGCTCCGACGGCGACCAATACCACGAAGGCCAATGGTGGGACGCTCCAATGCAATTGCTGGCCCAGTAGGAATTGAAACGTCAGGACGCCGATACCTACCGCCGACAAGTACGAAATAACGACGGAAGCGACCAGATACAGCGGCGCGACGACCGCACGCAGCAGCGCGACCAGCGTCATCAGCACGACGATGATGGTGACGACAATGATGAACTTGATGTCGTGTTCATAAAAGTCTCGCGTGTCCCGCAGCGTGACCGGATATCCGACCATCGATATCGACGCATCCGCCAATGACGTATTCGGTTGGGCTCCGCGGGCGGTATCGCTGATCGCACTGACCTGATCCATCGCCTCGGCGCTGAACGGGTTGAGTTTGGTCTGCACCAAATACCGCACCGAATGCCCATCGGGCGAAATGAACGCCTTGGCGGCCTTCTTGAACTCTTCCATGTGCAGCAGCTGCGCCGGAACGTTGAACCCCGCCATGGACGGTTCGGCCGCGTCGCGTTTCAGCGTGAGGAGGAACGCCGACGCCTCGCCGAGCCCCGTGCCCATCTGTTTGATCTGGTCGACGAGTTGGTCCACCCCGTCAGCCACTTGCCGGCTTCCGCTGGCGAACCGGTCAGCGCCTTGTTGCAGGTGGTTCAGGTCGGCCTGCAGGCCACCGGGCTGGTCCAGACCCATGGCATGCAGCGCCTTGACGAAGTTGGCGAGCGCGCCACGAAGGTGATCCACCGACGCGTTGAGGGTCTGCCGGTCTTGGAACGCCTGGAGTTGTCCCGCCAGATCATTGATCTGGTCGAGGCTTCCGTCACCACGCGCATTGACCACACGCTCGAATTGGGCTCGGGTGGCGCTGCAGGAGGGATCGGCATCGCAAACCTGGTTGCCCTCGAGCGCCGCCAGCACCGGGGCCACCCAGGCGAACATGTCTTTGACGGCGGCGAAGTTGACGCCGATGGTATGGCCGAGGGAATTGATGCTGCTGACGAGCTTGGCGGCGGTGACGACCTCCTTGACCAACTTGTCGCCGCCGTATTGGCTCCTCATCGAAGTGAAAGCCTCTGTCAGGCCTTGCATCCCGGCGACCATCTGGTTGACCTGGCCTCGCACATCGCCGAGGTTGTCGGCCAGCGTGTTGGCCCCGGCGAGCAGTCGGTTGAGATCATCGGCGTGATCGCTGATCAGAGCCGAACCGGCACCCAGGCGAGCGCCGATAGCGCCGGCCTGGTAGGTGGCCCTGAACTGTTCCGGCACCGTGCCCGCCGGGCGGGTCACGCCGCTGACCGCGGCGATGTTCGGCATTTGGCTAACTCGGTCGGCCATCTGCTCCAGATCCGCAAGCGCCCGCGGCGTACGCAGGTCGTGCGGTGACTGGATAAGGATGTATTCGGGAATGGACTGATTGACCGGGAAGTGACGATCCAGCGCGGCATACCCGATCGAACTCGGCGCCGAGGACGGCAGGGCCTTGCGGTCGTCGTAGTTGTAGCGCACCAAGCCCGCACAGCTGGCGAGGATGATCAGCACCAGCACGCTGGCCACCAGATGAACCCTGGGCCGGCGCACGATGCGTATCCCCGAACGTCGCCAGAACCGGGCGGTCAGTTCGCGTGGGGGCTTGACCCAGCCGCGTGGCCCGGCCACCACCAGGATGGCGGGCAGCAAGGTCATCGCCGCGAGGAAGGCGACACCGATCCCGATGGCCGACGAGACACCCACCGTGGAGAACACGCCCATCCGAGCGAAACTTATTCCGAGAAAGGTGATTCCGACCGTGGCCGCCGATGCGGCGATCACTTTTCCGATCGAGCTGAGCGCTCGCCGCACGGCTTCGTCGAAGTCCGCCCCCCGCCGCAGATAGTCGTGGTAGCGGCTGATGAGGAAGACCGCGTAGTCGGTTCCCGCGCCGGCGATGATTGCACTCAAGAAGACGATGGACTGGTTCGAAACGCCCAGGCCGCCGATCTCCGAGATGCCGGCGACGACGGCCTGCGCGATCACCATCGACGCCCCGATGGCGAGCAGCGGCAGCAGCATGGTGAGTGGGTTGCGGTAGACCACCAGCAGGACGACCAGCACCAGGGCGGCGATCGCAAGTTCGATCGGAAGGCGATCCCGCTCGCCCGCGATGGTGAGGTCGCTGACGGTGGCCGCGGGTCCGGTCAGGTTCGCGGTCAACGGGGATCCGGCGACGTTGTGTTTGACGATGTCGGCAACGCGGAGGTAGGCGGCATAAGACTTTGGCGTGCCCAATTCGCCCGCGAGGCCGACCGGCAGCACCCAGGATTTGCGGTCCTTGCTGGTCACCACCGGACGCAAGGGCGGCGTGCTGACGAAATCCTGCAACATCAGCACGTCTCGCCGGTCGTCGTGCAGGGCGGTCACCAGCTTGTGGTAGGTGGCTTCGTCGGCGGGCCCAAGGCCTTTTTCATCCGCGAGGACCACCAGCAGCAGGTTTTCGGCGCCCGACTCGTGAAACGCCTCGGTCATCTTCCGGGCGGCCACGCTCGAGGGCGCGCCGCTCGGCAGCATCGCGAGCGGGTGCTTCTGCGCCATCTGGTTCAGGGGCGGGAACGTCAGCGGTAGTGCGACCGCGATCAGGACCCAGAGCCCTATGACGACCCCGGGCCAACGCACCACAAGATCAGCTAGCCGTCGCACATCGACCTCTCTGCGCACCCGGCCGCGTGCGCAGGCCGAGCCCGGAGAAAATCAGTAGCCACCGTACTGCTCCCGGCTAGGCAACGCGCCCCCAATGCCCGCTATCGGCGACCCGCATGCATACGGACTTCATCGCTGCGACATACCGGGCGACTGATTTTCGGGCAACCGCGTTGTCTGGAAACATTATCGCCATGACGGTGCCTTCCTCGTAGCGGAAGGTATAGATCGTTAGCTGATACGAATATCTTCCGTCGGAGTAGATCCCAATGTTGTTGGTGTAGCCCATCTCCGCTGCCGCGAGCACTGCGTTCATCGGAGCGGCATCCCCATGCAAGAAATTTGTCACGGGAAAGTTAGGGCGGGGCCTGCTGAGCCACGGTGCCAATTCCAGCACGCGGTAGTACGGGACTTTCGCCATGTTCAGTCCCGAGTCAAAAGAACTCTGCGCCGCCCAGGCGGCGTCACTAAAGGACGCGGCGGCAATCGGCACGGTGATCGGAACCAGGCCGGTAAACCAACCCTGGGTCATGAAGTTGTCCGAAGTCTTTCGTGTATCTCTGGGGGTGAGTCCGTAATACGTGGTAGCACCCGTGAATTCGTGCTCCACCTGGGCGAGGCAGGCGAACAAGCCGCCGACGAAGCGCGCACCCGCCGCCGAGCACGCCGCTTCGAATCTCGCGGTTTGTTGTGCGTCCATCAGGGTGTCCGTGATCATCTCACTCTTGGTGGGCTCCAACGGATTACCCAGTGGCAAAGGGAACTCCGGCAGGCTTCCATCGTTATTCTCGGCGAAGTCGATCCACGCGCGTACCTGCGGGGAATCCAGGGTCAATTCTGACGTGTACCGGCGCTCTTCGGCGCAGAAATCGTCAAAGCTGCCGGCGGCGGGCAGCGCAAGGGGCCCGGCGCCGCCCGTCAACGCCATGTACATCGCGTGCGACTCCACCATCGTGATGCCGATCAGCGCCGCGTCCCCGTGGACGTGGTCGATGCTCGCGTAGAAGGTGAAGTGATTCTCGTTTTGAATAATCCCGAAGCTGAAGCACTCCCATTGCAGCGGATCGGGCGTGGCCACCACATGGTCGTGCAAGTCGTCAACGGCCATTTCGCCGTGGTCGGTGGGCGCGAATTCGATATCGGCGGGATCGTCGATGGTATGCCGAATGATGTCTCCGGCGTCGGTGTGTTCAAACCAGCTGCGGTACGTGTCATGCCGGCGCAAATAAGCGTTGAGCGCGTCATTCATGGCGGAGATGTCGCACCGTCCGGGGACTTCGCAGGTCGCGATGATTTGCCGCGAATAGTCCAGACCCGAGGTCGTTTGCCGGTGATAACCCCGAAGATGCTGGCTCTGCATGTAGCTGACGGGCACCGGGCTGACCGGCGCTAGCCGGGCCCTTTCGCGGGCGGCGGGCGTCGGGTGCCAGGAGATGACAACGCCTGGGCTCGGCCTCCAATCACGGATTGAGCCGATGGTGATTTTCCCGATGCGCAATGTTTTCTCCTCGTTCCGGAGGGCCTGCAGTTCCGGCCGGCCGGTGGCGAGACCAAGATAGCTTCTTTGGCACCCACCGTCCCCGACATGCCGGGCCGGAGGTGCTCAGCGACGGGTGGGGCTACCGACTAGGGTGTTGGGCGGCCCGGCGTGGGACGCAGTCTGGCATCCGGCGACACTACTCGCCGCGGGGGGAACGATTCTCCTGCGTATCGGGTCGGCATGTGGTGCAGTGGTCGGGTCACTCGGTCTGGTCCGGAGCTACGGACCCGTCGCCGGAGGCCGGCCCCGGGGATCTACCTACGCGGGTCGATGCGAGAGGACAGATGCATGGGAACCGCCGAAGCTTCAGCAGAGAAGGCATCGGGTTTCGCAATAGTCGGCTACGCAGCACGTGTTCCGGGTGCTGCCGACGCGTCGGAATTCTGGGACGTGCTGCGGCACGGGCGTGATGCGGTGTCAGAGGTGCCCAGGGACCGCTGGGGTGTCGAGGAATTCTTCGACCCCGATGCCGACGCGCCCGGAAAGATTGTGAGCCGCCGGGCGGGCTTCGTCGACGACGTAGTGGGGTTCGACGCGCCGTTCTTCGGGGTGTCGGCGCGTGAGGTCATGCTGATGGACCCGCAGCATCGGCTGTTGCTGGAGACGGCTTGGCAGGCGGTGGAGCATTCGGGCACGGCCCCAACGGCTTTGGCGAATACCAACACCGGGGTTTTCATCGGTCTATCCACCCATGACTACCTGGCGATGGTCTCGGACGAGCTGAACTACGACGCGATCGACGCTTACATGGCGATCGGGACGGCGGCTGCCGCGGCGGCCGGCCGGATCAGTTACCGGTTGGGGCTGCAGGGCCCGGCCGTCACGGTCGACACCGCGTGCAGTTCGTCGTTGGTGGCGGTCCATCAGGCTTGCCAAGCGCTGCGGCTGGGGGAATGTGACCTCGCACTGGCCGGCGGTGCGAATGTCCTGCTCAGCCCGGCCACCATGATGACCTTTTCGCGGGCGCACATGCTCGCGCCGGATGGCCGCTGCAAGACATTCGACGCGGCCGCGGACGGCTACGTGCGCGGTGAGGGTTGCGGTGTCGTCGTCCTGAAACGGCTCGACGACGCGATCCGCGACGGTGACCGGATTCGGGCCGTGATCCGCGGCAGCGCGGTGAATCAGGACGGCGCGTCGGGCGGATTGACCGTCCCGAACGGTGTGGCCCAGCAGCGCGTCATCGCCGAGGCGTTGAAGCGGTCCGGCGTCTCAGCCTGCGACGTCGGATATCTGGAGGCGCACGGCACCGGGACGTCGCTGGGCGACCCGATCGAAGTCCAGGCCGCGGCCGCGGTACTCGGCGAGGGCCGCGATGCGGCTCGCCCGCTGCTGATCGGATCGGTGAAAACCAATATCGGGCATCTGGAAGCCGCCGCGGGGATCGCCGGGATCATCAAGGTCGTCCTGTCGCTCGAGCACCAGGTCTTGCCGAAGCACCTCAACTTCGAGAATCCATCGCCCTACATTCCGTGGGATCGGCTTGCGGTGCGGGTGGTGGACGAGGCCACCAGCTGGGAGCGCAACGGGCGGCCCCGCGTTGCGGGGGTCAGTTCGTTCGGATTCTCCGGGACCAACGCGCACGTCATCCTCGAGGAAGCGCCCCAGCTCGCTGTGTCCGCGGGACCCGTCGCGACCGAGGACCGAAGGTTCGGCGTGCTGCCGCTGTCGGCGCGCACGCCCGCGGCCTTGGCGCAGCTCGCCGAGCGATACCGCAGTTGGTTGAGCGCGCACCCGGAAACCAGCCTGTCGGAACTGTGCTTCACCGCGGGCGTCGGACGAGCCCACTTCGAGCACCGCGCCGCGTTGGTGGTCAATTCGACGGAGTCCGCCGCCGAACTGCTCGGGGCGCTCGCCGACGACCGTCCCGCGCCGGGCTTGGTGCGGGGAACGTCCGATGACAGGCCGAAGACGGCGTGGTTGTTCCCGGGTCAGGGCAGCCAGTTCGTCGGCATGGCCCGGGAGTTGTTCGAGACCGAGCCGGTGTTCGCCGAAACGATGAACCGATGCGCGCAGGTTGTTGATAGCGTGCTCGAAAAGCCAATGCTGGACGTCATTTTCGACTCCGGTTCGGAAGATCTCCGGCAGACGAACTACGCCCAGCCCGCGTTGTTCGCCGTGGAGATGGGCCTGGCGAGGCTCTGGCAGTCGTGGGGCCTGGAACCCGACGTGGTGCTTGGTCACAGCGTCGGCCAGTATGCCGCCGCATGCGTCGCCGGCGTGTTCAGCCTCGAGGACGGAGCGTTGTTGCTCGCCGAACGCGGCCGCCTCTTCGGCGGTTTGCCGCCGGGCGGTCGGATGGTGGCGGTTTTCGCCGACGCGGAGCGTGTCGAGGGCTTCACCGACGAGTTCCCGCGGCTCTCGGTGGCCGCCTACAACGGTGCCAATACCGTGCTGTCGGGACCCGCGGAGGATCTGGACCGGGCGGTGGTCACGTTGAGCGCCGATAATGTTCGCTGCGAGGTGCTGGACACCAGCCACGCGTTCCATTCGGCGCTGCTGGACCCGGCCCTCGATGAATTCGAGTCGTACGCCGGCCGATTCGAATTCCGCTCACCACAACGGACTCTGGTGTGCAACCGCACGGGCGCCGCCCTCGGCCGGAACGCGAAACTCGATGGCCCGTATTGGCGCCGCCATGCGCGCCAGCCGATCGAATTCGCCAAGAGTGTGGCCACCCTGGCCGATCTGAGCTGCGCCATGCTGCTGGAGGTGGGTCCGCAACCGGTGCTCACCGCCGCGGCGGTGCGGGCGTGGCCCGACCCGGCGGCGCCGCCGCGGGCGATCGCGTCGTTGCGCCGAAACGGCGGCGACCACCGCCAGATCATCGAGGCCCTCGCCACCGCCTACACCGGCGGTCACCTGCCCGACTTCGGCGCTCTGCAGCAGGGGCCGACGCGCAAGCTCGATCTGCCCACGTATCCGTTCCAGCATCGCCGGTACTGGTTCCGGGACACCGACGTTGCGCCCAGCCAGGCGTCCGGGAAAACCGATGCCACGCGCACCGAAGCCGTCCAGCTCCTCGAGGACGGCCGGATCGAGGAACTTGCCGCGCTGATCGACGGTGCGAACGCCAGCCGGCAGACCACCGAGGTGTTGACCAGGCTTGCGCAACAACACAATCAACAGCGGGAAACCACGTCCATCGCGGACGCTCGGTACGAGATCCGTTGGGAGAAGTCGGTTGCCGTGGCCGGGCGCGCCGACACCGTCTCCTGGCTGTTGATCGGCGATGACGCCGAAGCGGTCGCACCGCTGGTCGACTCGCTGACCGCGCAGGGTCAGCCGTTCCGGATCGTCGGGCTCCCGGTATCCGACGCCGACGAGGAACGGCTCGAATCGACGCTGCGCGCCGCTGCGGCAGAGCAATCGGCGCTACGCATCCTGCACTGCGCAGGCCTCGATCGGGGCAATGCGCCATCGATGCGCTCCTTGTTGCGGATGCAACACCATGTTCTGGGTGGAACGCGGCGCCTCTTCCGCGCCGCGGCCGCCGCCGAAATCCGCGCACCCATCTGGCTGATAACCCGTGGCGCGCAACGCGTCACCGCGGCCGACAGCGTACGGCCCGCGCAGTCCTGTCTGTGGGGGTTCGGCCGCGCCGCTTCCCTGGAGCATCCGCAGTTGTGGGGCGGCCTGGCTGATCTGTCCGAAGGTACTGCCGATGAGTGGACCCGGTTGATCGCCCAGGTGGCCGCGGCGCCGCGGGGCGAAGACCAAGTCGCGCTGCGGGGCGAAGGTGTCTTTGTTGCCCGGCTGCGCCGGCGCGAAGGGCGGCCGATCGCGGCCCCGCTCGAGTTGCGTGCCGACGCCACCTATTTGGTCACCGGTGGATTGGGCGCGGTGGGACTCGAAATCGCCGGATACCTGGCCGCGCACGGTGCCGGGCATCTGGTATTGACGGGCCGGCGCTCGCCCAGCGATGCAGTGCAACGGCGCATCGATGCCGTGCGCGAACTGTACGGATGCCAAACGCGGGTCATCACAGCCGATGTCGCCGATCCGCACGACGTTGCCCGCCTGCTGGCCACCGTGGAGGCAGAACTACCGCCGCTCGCCGGGATCGTCCATGCCGCCGGGGAGATCGGAAACACGCCGCTGCGCCAGTTGGACGATGCCGAAGTGGATCGCGTGTTCGCGGGAAAGGTCTGGGGCGCTTGGCATTTGAGCGAAGCCGCTGCGGACCTGCCGCTCGACTTCTTCCTCAGCACGTCCTCGATCGCCTCGGTGTGGGGCAGCTTCGGCCAGACCGCCTATGGCGCGGCCAACGCCTTCCTGGACGGATTGTCGTGGCGGCTCCGCGAGCAGGGTGTCGCTGCGGTGAGCGTCAACTTCGGTCCGTGGACGGCCGGCATGGCCGACGAAGACGCGCGTGCGCGACTCGAGCAACGCGGGGTCCGCACATTGCCGCCCGCGGACGCTCTGGCCGGAATGGCCGAGCTCATGGTCGCTTCTGCGACACAAGGGGTGGTGGCTCGCATCGACTGGTCCCGTTTCCTGCCGCTCTATCAGCAGGCGGGCAAGCGGTCCTTCCTCGAGGAGCTCGGACGCGAAGTGCCCGAGTCGGTGACGGCACCGGAACCTTCGTCAGGGCCCACGCGGTTCGTGGAGCAGCTCACCGTTGCTCCCGCGCAGCAGCGGAAGAAGCTCCTGGTCGATTACCTGCGCGAGGTGGTTGCCGAGGTGACGCGGATCGACGCGGCGGAGATTCGCGAGGAGGCCGGATTCTTCGACCTCGGCATGGATTCGCTGATGGCGGTCGAATTGCGGCGCCGCGTGGAACATGCGGTGGGCAAGGAACTGCCGGCAACCCTGGCGATGGACTATCCGCGCGTCAGCGACGTGGCGGAATATCTGCTCGCCGATGTCCTCGGCCTCACCGCGCAGGCGGCCGCCAAGGCGGCCGCCCAGCCGCCGGCGGTGTCGACCGGGTCCGCGGACGAGCCGATCGCGATCGTCGCGGTGGCGTGCCGCTTTCCGGCCTCGCCCGATCCCGAAACGTATTGGGACGTCCTGTCCGGTGCCGTCGATGCGATCCGGGAGATCCCAGATGACCGCTTCGAGATCGACGAATACTACGACCCGGATCCTGAGACACCGGGCAAGATCTACAGCCGCAACGGCGGATTCCTGGACGGGATAGGCGAATTCGATCCGGAGTTCTTCGGTATCTCGCCGCGCGAGGCGTTGTGGATGGACCCGCAGCAACGGTTGATGCTCGAGATCGCTTGGGAAGGCCTCGAACGCGCGGGGTATTCCCCTGCCGCCCTGCGTGGTAGTCGAAGCGGCATCTTCGTGGGCGTGGCCGCCAACGAATATTCCCACCTGCTGTCGCGGGACTCCGTCGAGAGCATCGAAGCTCACTTCATCACCGGCAACGCGCTCAATGCCATCGCGGGTCGGGTGGCCTTCGTGCTCGGGCTGGAAGGACCGGCCGTGGCGGTGGACACCGCGTGCAGCTCCTCGCTGGTGGCCGTCCATCAGGCCTGCCAGGCGTTGCACTCCGGTGACTGCGATCTCGCGCTGGCCGGCGGGGTGAACGTCTTGCTGAGCCCCGCCTCGATCGTCGCCGCCTCCCGCGCCCGGATGCTGTCACCGGACGGAAGGTGCAAGACCTTCGACGCCGCCGCCGACGGCTATGTGCGCAGTGAAGGTTGCGGCGTTCTGGTGCTCAAGAGGCTGAGCGATGCGCAGCGCAGCGGCGACCGCATCTGCGCGGTCATCCGGGGCAGCGCGGTCAATCAGGACGGCGCCTCCAGCGGTTTGACGGTACCGAACGGGGGTGCGCAGCAACGGCTTATCGCCGCGGCCCTCAGTCGTGCCGGTGTTGCCGGTAAAGACATCGACTACCTCGAGGCGCACGGGACGGGTACCTCGCTGGGTGACCCGATCGAGGTGCAGGCCGCCGCGGCCGTCTACGGCGACGGCCGTGACCCGAACCGGCCCTTGCTCATTGGATCGGCGAAGACGAACCTCGGTCACCTCGAGTCGGCCGCTGGGGTCGCGGGTTTGATCAAGGTGGTGTTGTCTCTGCAGCACGAGCTATTGCCGCAGAACCTGCATTTCCAGAATCCGTCGCCGCATATTCCGTGGGACTCCTTGCCGGTGCGGGTCGTCGACAGGGCGATCCCCTGGCAGGCCAACGGCAGGCCCCGCCGGGCGGGAGTGAGCTCGTTCGGGTTCACCGGCACGAACGCCCATGTGCTGATCGAGGAGGCACCTGCGCAAGCGGTGGCCGGCGACCCGCCGGACGGTGATGCGATGGCGCCGGAGCCGGGCGCCTCGGATGACCGGATCGGCGTGCTTCCCTTGTCGGCACGCTCGCCGCAGGCGTTGGCGGCGTTGGCGCAGCGCTACGGCACGTGGCTGGACGCACATCCCGAGGTCGACATCGCCGACGTGTGCTTCACGGCCGGGGTGGGCCGTTCGCATTTCGAACACCGCGCCGCGCTGGTCGTCGATTCCGTCAAGGGAGCCCGTGACGTATTGGCCGAATTGGCCGAGAGCCGGGTGCGACCGGGTGTGCTGCGCGGCGAGTGTGCCGACCCGCCGAAGTCGGCGTGGCTCTTCACGGGGCAGGGCAGCCAGTACCCGGGGATGGCTCGCGAATTGTTCGACGCGGAGCCGGTATTCGCCGAAACGGTGACGAGGTGCGCGGAGGCGGTCGACGGTCTACTGCCGCGCCCGCTGCTGGAGGTGGTGTTCGACGCCGACCGGGGCAGCGGGGGAGACGCGTTGCGGCACACCTCCTTTGCTCAGCCGGCGCTCTTCGCCGTCGAGATGGGCCTGGCCCGGTTGTGGCAGTCGTGGGGCATCGAACCCGATGTGGTGCTTGGGCACAGCGTCGGCCAGTACGCGGCGGCGTGCGTGGCCGAGGTGTTCAGTCTCGAGGACGGGGCACGGTTGATGGCCGAACGCGGCCGGCTCTTCGGCAGTCTGCCCGAGGGCGGCCGAATGGTGGCGGTGTTCGCCGACGCCGAGGAGGTGGAGAACGCCGCCAAGCAGTCCGCCGGCGTTTCGGTCGCCGCCTACAACGGCCGCAACACCGTGCTGTCGGGCCCGGGCGCCGATCTGGAAAGGATCGTCGCGGTCTTCAGCGATGACGGGATCCGCTGCACCTGGCTGGACACCAGCCACGCATTCCACTCGGAGCTGCTGGAGCCGGCGCTCGACGAATTCGAGTCGTATGCGGCGCGGCTGCAGTTCGCCATCCCGACACGGCCGCTGGTTTGCAACCGCACCGGCGCCGTGCTCACGGCGGAAACCGCGCTGGACGCGCAATACTGGCGGCGGCATTCTCGCCAACCGGTGCAGTTCACGGAAAGCGTCCGCACGCTGGCGGCGCTGGGATGCTCGGTGTTGATGGAGATCGGACCGCAGCCGATTCTGACCGCGGCCGCGGTGCAGGTCTGGCCGGAACACATGCCGGCACCGCGGGCGATCGTTTCCCTCCGTAAGGGCGCTGGCGCCCGGCGCCAGATGGCCGAAGCGCTCGCCGCCGCGTATGTCGCCGGGCATCGGCCCGAGTTCGCCGCCCTGGACCGACTCCCACGCCGCAGGCTCGACCTGCCCACCTATCCGTTCCAGCGCCGTCACTTCTGGCCCAAGGCGTCCGGGGTGGCGGGCAACGAGGCTCAGGGCGGCGCGGTATCCGCCATCTTGGGCGCGGAAAAGGACCTCGCCTCGGGTGACGTCGTCTATACCAGCCGGTTGTCCGTCAAGTCGCAGCCGTGGCTGTCCCATCACGTCATTTATGGCACCGTCGTCGTTCCGGGCGCGACGTATGCGGCGATGGCCCTCGCGGCGGTGGGAACCCCGGCTCACGTGCGAGACGTCTTCTTCTACGAGCCGATCATTCTGCCCGACAAGCAATCTCGTGAGGTGCAGCTGACACTGCATCCCGCCGAGGACCGCGGTGGCTGGACCTTCCAAGTGCACAGTCGCCCCTTCGGCGTCCGCGATGCCGAGTGGGCGCTGAACGCCGACGGCGCCGTCCTCCCCGGTGTCGGCGAAGAGCCGGACGTTGACTCGGCGGAACCTGTCGAGGCGGCGATCGAGCGGTTGAACCGGACCCGTCCGCAGCAGCTGTTCGACACCTTCGCCGACATGGAGCTGGCGTGGGGACCCACCTGGTCGACATCCCTGAAATCGCTTTGGGTGGGCGAAGGTGAGG
>NZ_LZKH01000028.1:0-9397 GCF_001672745.1 Mycobacterium sp. E1386 | reverse complement strand
CACCGAGGCCGTCGACCCGGTCCTCAACGGCCTGGCCTATGCGGCTTTTCAGCAGGCGCGAACCGCCCCGGCGGCGAACGGCTTCTTTGACGGCGTCCCGACGTTCCTCAAGGACAACGTGGACATCGCCGGCCAGCCGACGATGCACGGCACCGACGCGTGGACGCCGTGGAACGCCACCTCCGACGGCGAATTCACCCGGCTGTTCCTTGGCACCGGGCTGGCTCCCGTCGGTAAGACGCAGTTGTCGGAATTCGGTTTCAGCGCGTCGGCCGAACATCCACGGCTGGGGCCGGTCCGCAACCCGTGGAACACCGACTACAGCGCCGGCGCATCCTCGTCGGGCTCGGGTGCGTTCGTTGCCGCAGGCGTGGTGCCGATCGCCCACGCCAACGACGGCGGCGGCTCCATCCGCATCCCTGCCGCCTGCAACGGGCTTGTCGGGCTGAAGCCGTCGCGCGGGCGGCTGCCGCTGGACGCCCACCTGCGCCGGATGCCGGTGGGCATCGTCGCCAACGGTGTGGTGACCCGTTCGGTGCGTGACACCGCGGCGTTCTACCGGGAGGCCGAACGCATCTGGCGTAACCCGAAACTGGCGCCGGTCGGGGACGTCATCGGGCCCGGCAGGCAGCGGCTGCGGATCGCCGTGCTGACCCGTTCCGTGCAACGCGACTGCAGCCCCCAGGTGCGCGAGCTGACGCTGAAGTCCGCCGGTCTTCTCGAGGAGCTCGGGCACCGCGTCGAATACCTCGACGAGCCCCCGGTGCCGGCCAGTTTCGTCGACGATTTCGTCCTTTACTGGGGATTCCTCGCGCTGGCCCAGGTGCGCAGCGGGCGGCACATGTTCGGCAAGACGTTCGACCGCAGCCGGCTGGACAGTCTGACGCTCGGGCTGGAGCGACACACCACCCGCAACATCCACCGCCTGCCCCTGGCGATCATGCGCCTGCGCCGAATCCGTAGGCGGACCGCACAATTCTTCGGCACCTACGACGTCGTGCTGACCCCGACGCTCGCCGACGAGACGCCCCGCATCGGCTATCTGGCACCCACCGACTACCACCAGGTCATCGAGCGACTGATCGATTGGGTCTCGTTCACCCCGCTGCAGAACGTCACCGGCGAGCCGGCGATCTCACTTCCGTTGGCGCAGTCCGACGAAGGCATGCCGGTGGGCATGATGTTCTCGACCAACCTCGGGCAGGAGGCGCTACTGCTCGAGCTGGCCTACGAACTCGAAGAGGCCCGACCTTGGGCCCGGATCCAAGCGGCGTAGGCGGCTCAGTCGGACCCGAGCTTGTCGAGCATGCGCTTGAAGTCGCGCTGCTGAGTTTCGGTCAGCTTGGCCAGGATGCGCGCATCGGCGGTCCGCACCGCGCCCTCTGCGCGCTTCAGCAGGGCGCGGCCCTGACCGGTCAGCGTGGCGGGTAGCGCGCGGCCGCTGGACACCGATGTCGGACGGGCCACGGCGCCAATGTCTTCCAGCTTGCGCAGCACCGTGTTCATCGCCTGCGGTGTGACGCCGGCCTGCCGGGACAGCTCGGCGCTCGACATCCCCGGAACCAGGGAAAGCATGCGCAGGCAGACGAATTCGGGCAGCGTCAGTCCGAGCGGGCCCAACACCGCGGAAACCTCGGGTCGCAGCAGGCTGGCCACCCGGTACAGCAGGTAACCAAGCGGGGCATCTTCGGCCTGAACCATGTCAATGATATTGACATATTTTCGGGCGCTGGACGTGGGCTTCGCGGCGCGACGTGGTGATTGCCCGCCCGTCAATGGGGTAACCGAAATGTCACCCGCACCGCGCATCAGGAGGTTTTCATGCCGAAGACGACCAAAGGCGGCAAGCCGAAGAAGGACGAACTGCCGAGCACTTTGCGGCGTTCCAACGCCAAGGCGCAACGCACGTTCGCCAAAACGCATGACGCGGCGGCCGACGAATACGGCAGCGAGGAGCGCGCCCACCGGGTCGCGTATTCCGCGCTCAAGCACAGCTTCGAAAAGGTCGGCGATCATTGGGAGCCAAAAGAAGAGAAGGGGCCGTCCGACGAGCGCGCCAAGAGCGGCGGGCCGCGTGCCTCCGGCCCGACCGCCGAAGGCGTGGACGCCAACGCGAGCAAGAAGCACCTGCTCGACGTGGCCCGGCGACTCGACGTGCACGGCCGGTCGACGATGAGCAAGTCGGAGTTGGTCGACGCGATCAAGAAGCACAACCGCCGGGTCCGCGGTCGCTGAGACGGGCGCCCCACGGCCGCACCGATGTGACCGAGACGTCACCCGGGGGCCGGGTTTAGCGCCATGGCCACCGGGCACCCGGAAAGCCATGGTTGCGTCCACTACTCCCAGTCAACTGCGTCAGTGCTTCACCGATGTGGACTTTCCGGCGAACAAGCAGGATCTGCTTGACGCCGCCGGCCGCAATGGCTGCGACGATGACACGATCCGCGCCCTGCGGAGCATTGCGCCCGAGACTTACAACAACGCCGCCCAGGTGGCCGCGTCGGTCAGCATCGTCGACGATCGCGACGTCAGCGACGCCGACAAGGCGGCGGCTCGTCGCTCCCACACCAAGCCCGGGCTGGCCGAAAACGCAAAAGACATCCCCGCTCCGAGCCCGATCGTCGACGAGCTGGGCGAAAACCGGGGCTCCTGAACCGCCGGCAAGAGCAAACGTCCTGTGGCGTTAGAGAATTGGCCGGCCCCCGGTGACGGCCACCCGTGCGCCGGAGATGTAACTCGCGTCGTCGGAGGCCAACAGCACGTAGATGGGTGCGAGTTCGGCGGGCTGGCCCGCACGCCCGAGCGGCGTGTTGTCGCCGAATGACTCCACGCTGTCCGGGGGCATGGTCGAGGGGATCAGCGGCGTCCAGATCGGGCCGGGCGCGACGCTGTTCACCCGAATCCCCTTCTCTCCCAGCAACTGAGCAAGGCTGGCCGAGAAATTGGCGATCGCGGCTTTGGTGGCGGCGTAGGGCGCCAGCGTCGGATTGGGCGTGTCGGAGTTGACCGACGAACTGCCGATGATCGACGACCCCGCGTTCATGTGCGGCACGGCCGCCTTGGTCAGATAAAAGTAAGCGCCGACATTGAGCCTGAACGTGTAATCCCATTCCTCGTCGCTGATTTCGTCGAGGCTCTTGTGCATCATCTGGTATGCGGCATTGTTGACGAGGATGTCGATGCCGCCGAATTCCTCGACGGCGCGGTCGACGACGGCGCGGCAATGGGCAGCGTCGGAAAGGTCGCCGGATACCAGCACGCATTTGCGCCCGGCGTCTTCCACGTAGCGTGCGACGTCTCGGGCGTCGTCGTCCTCATTGAGGTAGGAGATCAGCACGTCGGCGCCTTCGCGGGCGAAAGCGATAGCGACCGCGCGGCCGATGCCGCTATCACCCCCGGTGACGATCGCCCTTTTCCCGGTGAGCTTTCCCGAGCCCTGGTAAGTGTTTTCGCCGCAGTCGGGCGCCGGGTCCATCCGGCCCTGGACGCCCGGGGCGGTTTGTTGCTGAGGCGCAAAGCCCATGAGATTCCTCAATTCGTGGTCGAAAGGCCGACTTATGGTTCGCGTGTCTCCGGACGGGCCGTGGGGACGTCGGGGTCGTCGTCGGCCGGCGGTTCGGGATCGCGCCATTCCTCGGCGCGACTGGACCGGTTACCGCGCAGCGTGCCGTCCAATTCGTGCTTGAGTTCGTCGTCCTCGCGCGGGCTGTGCTTAGAGCTTCCGCGTTCCATCGACGGCCCCTCTCGTATCGTCGGATTCTCCCGCTCCGACTACCCGCCACGGCCGGGGCTAATCCGGCCTCCCACAGCGTCGGCGTCCGAGTCATTCGACGTGAATAGCGATACGGATGTTAAGAAGTGTTGCGAAAGTTGCTGTCCGGCAAAACAACAACGTTTCGCCAGGTAGTGGATTGAAAATTGCGAATAAAACGGGCGCACATGTTTAAAGCGGACAGCGAGGGGCTATTTGCGGCCTATGTGCGTATTGCCCTTCCGGGGGGCGATTGTTCGACACGAAAGGAATGAGCAATGAAGGTCACCAGGACCGCCATAAAGACAGCTGCGGCTGCCGGGGGGATTGCGGCGAGCATTTTCGCGGCGGCGCCCGCTTTCGCCTCGCCGCCGCCCAACATTCAGGGCTTCGGCACCAGCGAAAAACTGGTCGATGGGCCGCTGGTCACCGATTACACGGTGAGCAACCTGCAGCCGAGTAACGTCACGATCCCCGGCTACACGCCCAAGGGAACGCTCTATCAGGCGGACGTCACCGCCCGCTCGGACGGCGGGGTCGTGACCCCGATGGTCAACGACTTCATCGCGCGTGGGCCCAACGGCCAGAACTACCGGGTGATCGACAAGGTGGGGGCCCCCAATGGCCTCAACCCCGCGCCGATCCCGCAGGGTAGCGAGTCGACCGGAACGCTGTACTTCGACGTGACGGGCGCGCCGCCCAACGGCGTGGTCTACAACGACGGAATGCAAGACGTCCTGATGTGGACGTCGAACGTGCCGAGCAGCGCGGCGCCGGGCGCGCCGAGCCCGAGCCCGGCACCGGGTGCACCGCCGGCCCCGGCCCACACCTAATCCGGCTTGCGGGTATCTCCCCGTGTCGCATGCGACGCGGGGAGTTCCGCTTTTGCGGCCGGGTGTTGCGTCATGCGGGAACGAATCGGGTACACCGTACCCATGAGTAACCCGGATCACAGGCCAGCCGAAGTACGCGAACAGGCGCAACGGAACGCCGAGCGGGCGCGGGCGGCGATGGAGGATAGGCGCAGCGGCCAGGGCGGCGGATTGAGCGGCTGGGTCGCCGAGCGCGCCGGCAGGTGGGACCTCAGCGGCCAGGACGAGACCACCCTACAGCGGCAGAAGTATCTGTGGAATGTGCTGGTGGACTACTGGTTTCGCATGGAGATCGATGGCTGGGAAAACATTCCGGAGCCGCCGGTTCTGCTGGTGGGGATCCACTCCGGCGCTCCCTTCGTCTGGGATGCCTGGACGGTCGGTCTGCAATGGTGGCGGCGTTTCGGGCAGGAACGTCCACTGCACGGCACGGCCCATGACGCGTTGATGGCGATTCCGGTGATCGGCCGGTACTTCCGGTCGATGGGTGTGCTTCCGGCCGCCCCGGACGCCATCGCCACCGCGCTGGCCGAAGGGCGCGACGTCGCGCTGTGGCCGGGTGGGGAAGTGGACTCCCTGCGCCCGTGGATCGAGCGCGACCAGGCCAACCTGGCGGGCCGAAAGGGCTTCGTGAAGATGGCGATTCGGGCCGGCGTGCCCGTCGTGCCGATGGCGACGGTGGGCGGTGCCGACGCCATGCCCGTACTGATCCGGGGTGACAAGCTGTCGAAGGCCTTGCGGCTGGACCGCGTGCTGCGGCTCAAAGTGTTCCCCTTGGCGATCTCGCTGCCGTGGGGGATCGCACCGGCGGCGCTTCCGCAGCTGCCGCTACCGGCCAAGATCAGAACCCGGTTCATGCCCGCCGTGGAGCTTGACCACGATCCGGCCCGGGCGGAGGACGAAGCGTACGTCGACCGCAAGTACAGCGAGATCCAGGACGCCATCCAGGACGGCATGGACGCGCTCGCGCGCAAGCGCGCCTTCCCGCTCTTCGGCTGACCTATCCCTGAAGTCCTTCTCGGACAGGGCGATTCGGGCTCACTGTCTCACTGCGCGACCGGATCCCAGGCGGAGTCCGTCGGCGCGAGTGTCAGCGTCGGCTCGCTGACGATCCATTCCGGCTGGGGTGGGGTCTTGGCCATATAGCCGACGCCTCGGACGGTGTTCACCATCGATTGATGTCGGGGCCCGAGCTTGGCGCGCAGCCGGCGGACGTGGACGTCCACCGAACGGACCCGGCCGTTGCTGTCATAGCCCCACGCCTCGTGCATCAGGCGGGTCCGGGTGAATGGCCGACCGGCGTGCTGCACAAGGAAACTCAGCAGTTTGAACTCGGTCAGCGTCAGACCCAGGTCCTTGCCTTCCAGCGACCCGGTGAGACTGGTCGGATGTAAGAGCAGGGCGCCGAACCGCAAACAGCCGTTGATTGCGCTGCGCCGCAACGCAATCGCCCGCCGCAGCCGCTCCTGCAGCTCGTCGGGGTCGGTTCCCGGGGGCATGACATCGTCGACGTTCCAGTCCACGTCTGGCGGTACATCGTCGGCCGGCGCCGCGAGCGCCACCACCGCGGTGGCGGGGGCATCAGCGGTCAGGCGCCGGCAGGCCGCCGCCGCCGCCGCGAGGTTGCCGCGAGCGTCGACGATGGCGACGTCGCCGACATCGGCCGGCCCTTGGCCGTCACTCGTAAGGGGCGCGCGCCGCATGATTCGCGCGAACGAAGTCAGGGGTGGCAGGGCGCGCTCGAAGTCGTCCGCGTCGGTGAGCAGTAAAACGTCCAACGACATCTCCCGAAAAGGTGGGTCCGCTGTTATCCCCGGCCCGTCGGCATCTCCTGGCGAGATGTCAGCCAGCGCAGCGGTGAGTACCCACTCGCGGCAAAACTATGCAACCGATTGTGTGGCGCCCGCGGGCCGCGTCGGCCCGGCTAGCCGGGCGCGAGCGCCTGACCCAGAAAAGTCGATGGGCCCGGTCCGTTTTCACAGACCGGACCCATCCTCCCAGCGAGCTACTGATTGGCCTTTTGGCGCTGCTCAGCGGCCTCGGCGCCGCCGCGGGCCGCCTCGGCCTCGGCTTCCTTCTTCGCCGCGTCGCGCTGTGCCTCCGCCTTGTCCTGCTGGGCCTGGCCCTCGCGGGTGAGGTCGTCTTGACCCGTCACCGCACCAACGGCCTCCTTCGCCTTGCCCTTGACGTCCTCGACGACGCCCTTGACGGCTTCAGCAGGTCCCGAGTTGTTGTCCGCCATGGATCAGTTCCTCCTTGTAGGCGTACCTGAGCGATTCGCGCTCAACACCGATCGCCGACGCGATCGGTCCGGTCATACGGCGAGGTGAGTCCTTGTTTCTCAAGACCGTGAATTCCCGCCGCGATGGTCCGGATTCCCCACGACGGTCATCGCTCAAACATCCGTGGCGATAACCCGCCGACGCGCGGCGCCGCCCGCGCGTCACCTGGGCCGATCGCGGCGAAATGTCGTCCGCTTCGCCAACTCTGCGCATAACGCACCCCACCGGGGCCGGCTTGTGCTGCGATGAGGCAGGATGTGAAATGCCGTTCCGGAGGAGTTAACCCGGGATGGCACTCTCATGCGAGGAGCCTGATGACGGAGTCCAGGGAGCCCCAAGCCGCCGGCGCGGCGGCCCCGAAGCCGGAAAATGGATCAGCTGCCGGGCAGCCGCGGACGCGGCCCAAGTACTCCAGGGTGTTGCTCAAGCTTGGCGGCGAGATGTTCGGCGGTGGCCAGGTCGGGCTGGACCCCGATGTCGTGGCGCGGGTCGCCCGCCAGATCGCCGAGGTGGTTCGCGACGGTGTCCAAGTCGCGGTCGTGATCGGTGGCGGCAACTTCTTCCGCGGCGCGCAATTGCAGCAGCGCGGCATGGAACGCACCCGCTCGGACTACATGGGCATGCTCGGCACGGTGATGAACAGCCTGGCGCTGCAAGACTTCCTGGAAAAGGAAGGCATCGTCACGCGCGTCCAAACGGCGATCACCATGGGGCAGGTCGCCGAGCCGTATCTGCCGTTGCGCGCCGTCCGTCACCTCGAGAAGGGCCGGGTGGTGATCTTCGGGGCCGGCATGGGGTTGCCCTACTTCTCCACTGACACCACGGCCGCGCAGCGGGCACTGGAGATCGGGGCGGAAGTGGTCTTGATGGCCAAGGCGGTCGACGGGGTGTTCTCAGCGGACCCGCGGCAGAATCCGCACGCCGAGCTGATCGCCGCGATCAGCCATCGCGAGGTCATCGACCGGGGGCTTCGAGTGGCCGACGCCACGGCGTTCAGCCTGTGCATGGACAATGGCATGCCGATCCTGGTGTTCAACCTGCTGACCAATGGGAATATCGCCCGCGCGGTCGCCGGTGAGAAAATCGGGACACTGGTCACCACCTGAGGGGAAGAGCGAACGATGATTGACGAGGCTCTCTTCGACGCCGAAGAGAAAATGGAGAAGGCCGTAGCGGTGGCCCGCGACGACTTGTCAACCATCCGGACCGGCCGCGCCAACCCCGGCATGTTCTCCCGGATTGTCATCGACTACTACGGCGCCACCACCCCGATCACGCAATTGGCCAGCATCAACGTGCCCGAGGCGCGGCTCGTCGTGATCAAGCCGTACGAGACCGGTCAGCTCGGCGCGATCGAGACGGCGATCCGCAACTCCGATCTGGGCGTCAACCCGACCAACGACGGCACCCTCATCCGGGTGGCGGTGCCGCAACTCACCGAGGAGCGGCGTCGGGAGCTGGTCAAACAGGCCAAGGGCAAAGGGGAAGACGCCAAGGTGTCGGTGCGCAACATCCGCCGCAAGGCGATGGAAGAGCTACACCGCATCCGCAAGGACGGCGAGGCCGGTGAGGACGAGGTCGGGCGGGCGGAAAAAGACCTCGACAAGACCACGCACCAGTACATCACCCAGATCGAAGACCTGGTCAAGCACAAAGAAGGCGAGCTGCTGGAGGTCTAGCGGCCGCTCAGCAGCTAAGTTCACCCAGGTCCGTGGCAACCACCGGCGCAGCCAGCCCGCCCGACGAGCCGGGGCATGAGGGCAAGAAGGTCATGCCGCAGCCGGCCAAGAAGACGTCCCGCGCGGGACGCGACCTGCGCGCCGCCATCGCGGTGGGCGCCGGCATCGGCGGCGTGCTCATCGTGACGCTGATCTTCGCGCCCCGCTTCTGGGTCCCCATCGTCGCGCTGGCGATCATGGTCGCGACCCATGAGGTGGTGCGACGGCTGCGCGAGGCCGGGTACGTCATCCCGCTCATCCCGCTGCTGATCGGCGGTCAGGTGACGGTCTGGCTGACGTGGCCGTTTCACGCCGCCGGCGCCCTGGCCGGCTTCGGCGGCACCGTGGTGGTGTGCAACGTCTGGCGGCTGTTCATGCAGGACAACAGCAAGCGGCCCGAGCCGTTCGCCGGGTCTCCGTCGGCCAACTACCTGCGTGACGCGTCGGCGACGGTGTTCCTGGCCGCTTGGGTGCCCCTGTTCGCGTCCTTCGGCGCCCTGCTGGTGTACCCGAAGGACGGCGCGGGCCGGGTGTTCTGCCTGATGGTCACCGTGGTCGCCTCCGACGTGGGCGGCTACGCGGTCGGCGTGCTGCTCGGCAAGCACCCGATGGTTCCGGCCATCAGCCCGAAGAAGTCGTGGGAGGGGTTCGCCGGTTCGCTCTTCTTCGGGATCACCGCGGCCGTCCTGACGGCGACGTTCCTGGCCGGCAAACCGCCCTGGATCGGGGCGCTGCTGGGGGTGATCCTGGTGCTCACGTGCACGCTCGGCGATC
>NZ_LZKH01000027.1:0-73220 GCF_001672745.1 Mycobacterium sp. E1386 | reverse complement strand
AACCGGCGCCCGACGAGGTCGACGCGCCGGCCGCGGTCGCGGCGGCGGCAGCGGCGAAGAAAAAGGCGCGAGCCCGTCGGCGTCGCGCCGGGACGGCCACGGACCGCGCGTACCGCTACGAATTCATGGACCTCGACGAGGACTCGGGTGTGGACGAGGGAGGTGCGGACACCGTGCGCGACTCGGGTCAGGGCGCGGGACCGCTCGGATTCGCCGGGGCCGCACCGAAATCCGGTATCGCCCAGCCCGCCGGGTTGGCCACGCTGACCCGCGACGGGTTGCGCGACGGCCCCACGGTACCGATGATGCCCAGCAGTTGGGGCAACGACGATTAACCGACCGGGTAGCGCCTTGGCGTGAACACGCGGTCGCCGGAATCGCTTGCGTGCCACTGGGTTTGCGAGGAGCCGACGATCAGCAGGCAGCGCATGTCCACCTCGCCGGGGTCCAGATCGGCCAGCCGCACCACGCGAACGTCCTCGTCGGGCCCAGAAACGTTGCGGCCGATCACCACCGGCGTCCCGGGCTCGCGATGTTCCAGCAGCAGGTCGCGCATCGCGCCGACCTGCCAGGTTCGCGTCTTGGACGCCGGGTTGTAGATGGCCAGCACCAGATCGGCGGCGGCCGCGGCGGCCAGCCGCTGCGAGATGATTTCCCACGGCTTGAGCCGGTCAGACAGCGAGATCACCGCGTAGTCGTGGCCTAGCGGGGCGCCGACGCGGCTGGCGACGGCCTGGGCGGCCGTCATCGCCGGAATGACTCGAACCCGCACCCCCGGCCACTCTTTGGCCTCTTCCAGCACGGCAGTGGCCATGGCGAAGACTCCGGGGTCGCCGGACGACACCACCGCCACGGACCGCCCCTGCTCGGCCAACGTGCAGGCCAGCCGGGCGCGCGCCGGTTCGTCGGTGTTGTCGCTCGGGTGCCGCCGCTGGCCGTCGCGCACCGGGACGCGGTCCAGGTAGCCGCCGTAGCCGATCAAGTCAGTGGCGCCGGCCAACTCGCGCCGACTCTGCGGCGTCATCCAATCGGTGTCGCCGGGCCCCAGGCCCACGACCGCGACGGTGCCGGCATGGGGTGACCGCCGTCCGCGGCGGCCGCCCGGCAACATGGCCAGCGAGAAATACGGCACGCCCGCCTCGTCGACCTCGGCGGCGGGCATGATGCGCTGCCCGCCGGTGCTGGCGCGCTCGACGTAATAAGCGTCGTCAAGCTGTCCGGACGCCGAAAGCGCTTCCCGCACAGCCTGATACGAGCGACCAAGCTTCAGCACCACGGCGGCGTCGGCGTCGGCCAGGCGGCGGGTCAGCTCGGCGACCGGCAGGGTGCCCGGCAACACGGAGAGCACCTCGTCACCGGCCACCAACGGCGTCGCGATGGCCGCCGAAGCGGCGCTCACCGAGGTCACCCCCGGCACGATGACGGCGTCGAACCGCTGCGTCAGCCGGGTGTGCAAGTGCATGTACGAGCTGTAAAAGAGTGGGTCGCCCTCGGCGAGTAGCGCCACATTGCGGCCCGCGTCGAGGTGGGCGGCGATACGCGTGGTGGCTTCGGCGTAGAAGTCCTCCAGTGCGCCGGCGTAGCCGCCGGGGTGGTCGGTCGCCTCGGTGGTCACCGGGTAGACCAGATGCTCCTCGATCTGACCGGGCCGCAAGTACGGTTCGGCGATGCCGCGCGCGATGCTGCGGCCATGCCGGGCGCTGTGGTAGGCCACCACATCGGCCTCGCCGATCACCCGGGCCGCCTTGACGGTCACCAGTTCCGGGTCACCTGGACCCAGCCCGACTCCCCATAGGGTGCCGCGGGGCGTCATTCGCGGTCGCTCGCGATCGCGTTGACGGCGGCGGCGGCCATGGCGCTGCCGCCGCGGCGGCCCCGTACCACCAGATACGACATCCCGCGCGGACGGTCGATGAGCTCTTGCTTGGACTGGGCGGATCCGACGAATCCGACCGGGCCACCCAGCACGCCGGCCGGCGGGGCGACCCCTTCGTCGATCAGCTCGAGCAGCCGGAACAACGCGGTCGGCGCGTTGCCGATCGCCAGTACGGCGCCGGGGAGCCGGTCGGCCCACAGCTCCACCCCGGCCGCCGATCGAGTGGTGCGCCGCCGCGCGGCCAGCTCGGCGGCGCGCGGATCGGCCACCATCGACACCACGTCGTTGCCGGCCGGCAGCCGCGTAGCGGTGATCCCGGCCGCCACCATCGACGAATCGCACAGCACCGGGGCACCGCCGCGCAGGGCGGCACCGACGCGCGCGGCGACGTCGTCCGTATAGGCGACATGCTCGGCGACGTCGACCTGCCCGCAAGTGTGGATCAACCGGACCACCACCCGGGCGATGTCACCGGGGAACCGGTTCAGGTCGGCTTCCGCGCGAATGGCCGCGAACGACTGGCGATAGATCTCAGCTGCGTCGCGGATGTAGTCGAGCACCCGATTACCGTAGCTGGCGGTATCCGTCGCCAGTCGCGAGCAGCACCTCACCCGCCAACGGGCTACCGCAGGCGCGGTCGCAGCCGACGAAGTGGCGATGCACCGCCGAGTCCGCGCCCAGCGCCTGCGCGGCGTCGGCCCGCACGTCGGCGACCGAGTGCGCGCACCCGGGGCTGCCGGTGCAGGCGCTGACGTTCAGCCAGGGGGAGTTTTCGTCGAAGATCAGACCCAATGGCGCCAGCACCCGGAGCGCGACGTCGGCGACGGCCTCGTCGAGATCGCACACCAACACCGATCGCCAGGGTGTGATCACCAGCGGCGCCTCGATCGCCGCCAGGTATTCCGCGACGCGCGCGGACAGCACCCCCAGCGGCACCGCGGCGCCCAGCGCCACCCGGCCATCATCCTGGTTGATCCAGCCCACCGGTGGCTTGGTGACGGCGGGAAAGCGGACGGCGCCCAGTTCCGCGCCTGGCAGCAGGCTTTCGACGTCGTCCAATTCCTTGATGCGCCAAGCGGTTCCACGCGTGGTCGCAAACCGGGTCGCGATGACGACCAGCGTCTCGACCACCTCGTCGGCCGCCAGCCGGATACCGGTGTCGCGCCCGGCAAGCAGCAGCTCGCAGCCGTCGGGGAGCGCGTGCACGCCGACGTCGGCGCACAGGCCCGATACGTCGGCGCGCCCGTCATCGAAGCTGAACCAGAATCGGCCGCCCAAATCGGCGAGCCTCGGCTCGGCGCAGATGGCGGCGTCCAGCTCGGCCACCCACGGCCGCACGTCGCGATTCCCGCCGGCGCGCCCGGACAGCGGCGACGCGACGATATTGCGGACGCGCTCGTGGGTCTCCGAGGGCAACAGCCCGGCGTGGGCGATCGCCTCGGCGGCCGCCGCCACGTCGGTGATGCCGCGCAACTGCACATTGCCGCGCGCGGTGAGCTCCAGCGTCGATGAGCCATACGCGCTCGCCACGTGTGCCAGCGCCGCCAGCTGAGCGGCCGTCAGCATGCCGCCCGGCAGCCGGATCCGCGCCAGGGCGCCGTCGGCCGCCCGGTGCACCTGGAGCGCACCCGGGCAAGCGTCGGTGTCGCGCGTCCTGGCCATGTGCCCACGCTACCGAGGGGGTCCCGGTCTCGCGCCGAACGTGCACTCACGGCGAGATTCCGGCGGTTTTTTCGCCCTGAGTGCACGTTCGAGATTGAAGCCTCGCCGACCTGGGCACCCTCGTGCCCGTGCAGACAGTGGAGTACGCCCCAGCCCGCTTTGCGGATGTCTACGGCGACTCGACCCGGCCCACCGTCCTGCTGTGGCACGGCATGCAGACCGATGCCCGCGCCGCCTTCGGTCCCCTCGCCGGCATGCTCGCCGAGCACGGCGCGGCGGTGGTTGCGCCGGATTGGAATTCTCACGCCGACGACGGCGGGCGCGGGGACCTGCTGCGATCGCTCGACTTCGCCCGCGGCTTCCCCGACGCTCCCGACCGCATCGTGCTCGTCGGGTGGTCGATGGGAGGCGTCGCCGCGGCGGCCGTGACGCTGTACGGCGACGCCCAATTGGCCCACACCGTTTGTCTGGCGGGCGCCTTCATGGTCCCCGACCCGATCTTCGGTCGACGCGTCGACGACGGGCTGCCCACCGGCCGAGTCGGCACGCCGTTCACGTTGCTGCACGGCCTGGCTGACGACGTGGTTCCCGCGACGGCCAGCAAAGATTTCGCCGAACGCCTCCAACGGGTCGGCTGGCCTGTCGAGTTGGTGGAGCTGGCGGCCGATCACGGGTCGATCGCCGGCGCCGACTACGACGCCGTCGCGGATCGCTACGAGCCGGGCAAGAGCGACGAGGCGCTGCGGGTTGCCGGAGAGGTCGCCGCCCGGATCGTGGCGACCCTACGGTACGAATGATGGGTGGCTGAGCCGACCATCCTTTTGCTGTCGACGTCCGATACGGACCTGATCAGCGCCCGCTCCAGCGGGAAGAACTATCGGTGGGCCAACCCGGCACGCCTGGATGAAAGCGAACTTCCGGACCTCCTCAACGACGCCGAAATCGTCGTCGTCCGCATCCTCGGCGGCTACCGCGCCTGGCAGAGCGGCATCGACACGGTGATCGCCAGCGGGGCGCCGACGGTGTTGGTCAGCGGCGAGCAGGCCGCCGACGCCGAGCTGACCGGCCTGTCCACGCTCGCCGCCGGCATCGCGGTGCAGGCGCACATCTACCTGGCGCACGGCGGCGTGGACAACCTGCGCCAGCTGCACGCCTTCCTGTCCGACACCGTGCTGATGACGGGTTTCGGGTTCAGCCCGCCGGTGGTCACACCGACGTGGGGCGAGCAGGAGCGGCCTGCCTGCGACGCCCAAGGTCCCACCATCGCCGTGCTGTACTACCGGGCGCAGCAGCTGGCCGGCAACACCGGCTACGTCGAGGCGCTGTGCCGGGCCATCGAGGACGCCGGCGGGCGGCCGTTGCCGGTCTACTGCGCGTCGCTGCGCACCGCCGAACCCGAACTGCTGCAACGGCTGAGCGACGCCGATGCGATGGTGGTCACCGTGCTGGCCGCCGGGGGACTGAAGCCGGCCACGGTGTCCGCCGGCGGCGATGACGACAGTTGGAACGTCGAACACCTTGCGGCCCTGGACATTCCGATCCTGCAGGGGTTGTGCCTGACCAGCTCCCGGGCGCAGTGGAGCGAGAACGACGACGGGCTCAGCCCGCTCGACGTCGCCACCCAGGTGGCGGTGCCCGAGTTCGATGGCCGCATCATCACCGTCCCGTTCTCCTTCAAGGAGATCGACGACGACGGGCTGATCTCCTACGTCGCCGACCCGGAGCGGTGCGCGCGGGTCGCCGGCCTGGCGGTCCGGCACGCGCAGCTGCGCCACGTCGCCCCGGCCGACAAGCGGGTGGCGCTGGTGTTTTCGGCGTATCCGACGAAGCACGCCCGGATCGGCAACGCGGTGGGTCTGGACACTCCGGCCAGCGCGGTCGCGCTGCTGCGGGCGATGCGCGAGCGTGGGTATCAGGTGGGCGAGCTGCCCGGGGTCGATGCCGACGACGGGGACGCCCTGATCCACGCCTTGATCGAGCGCGGCGGCCAGGACCCCGATTGGCTGACCGAAGGCCAACTGGCCGGCAACCCGATACGCGTGTCCGCCAAGGATTACCGCGACTGGTTCGCCACCCTGCCCGCCGAGCTGACGGACGCGGTGAGCCGGCATTGGGGTCCGCCGCCCGGCGACCTCTTTGTGGATCGCACGCACGACCCCGACGGTGAAATCGTCATCGCCGCAATGCAAGCGGGCAACCTGGTGCTGATGGTGCAGCCGCCCCGCGGCTTCGGGGAGAACCCGGTGGCGATCTACCACGACCCGGACCTGCCGCCCAGCCACCACTATCTGGCCGCCTATCACTGGCTCGACACCGGATTCGGTTCGCACGCAGTGGTGCACCTGGGCAAGCACGGCAACCTGGAATGGCTGCCCGGCAAGACGTTGGGCATGTCGGCGGCCTGCGGATCCGACGCGGCGTTGGGGAACCTGCCCCTCATCTATCCCTTTCTGGTCAATGACCCCGGTGAGGGCACCCAGGCCAAGCGACGGGCGCACGCGGTGCTCGTGGACCACCTCATCCCGCCGATGGCGCGCGCCGAAACCTACGGCGACATCGCCCGTTTGGAGCAGTTGCTCGACGAGCACGCCAACGTCGCCGCGCTGGATCCGGGCAAGCTGCCCGCCATCCGCCAGCAGATCTGGACGCTGATCCGGGCCGCGAAGATGGACCACGACCTCGGGCTGACGGAGCGGCCGCCGGAGGACTCGTTCGACGACATGCTGCTGCACGTCGACGGCTGGCTCTGCGAGATCAAGGACGTCCAAATCCGCGACGGCCTGCACATCCTGGGCCAAAAGCCCTCCGGGGATGTCGAACTCGACCTCGTGCTGGCGATCCTGCGGGCCCGCCAACTGTTCGGCGGCGAGCACGCCCTCCCCGGGTTGCGGCAGGCCTTGGGCCTGGCTGAGGACGGCACCGACGAACGCTCTTCGGTCGACCGGGCCGAGTCCGCGGCGCGCGAACTCGTCGCCGCGCTGCAGGCCAGCGGCTGGGATCCCGAAGCCGCCGACCGCATCACCGACGACCCCGAGGTGGCGGCCGTGCTGCGGTTCGCGGCCACCGAGGTGGTGCCCCGGCTTGCCGGAACCGCCGCCGAAATCGAGCAGGTGCTCAACGCGCTGGACGGCCGGTTCATCCCGGCCGGCCCATCGGGCTCACCGCTGCGCGGCCTGGTGAACGTGCTGCCCACGGGCCGCAACTTCTACTCCGTCGACCCGAAGGCGGTACCGTCGCGGCTGGCCTGGGAAGCCGGTGTGGCCCTGGCGGATTCGCTGCTGAACCGCTACCGCAACGACCACGGGCGCTGGCCCCAGTCGGTGGGACTGTCGGTGTGGGGCACCTCGGCGATGCGCACCGCCGGCGACGACATCGCCGAAGTGCTTGCGCTGCTGGGTGTCCGCCCGGTCTGGGACGACGCGTCGCGGCGCGTCGTCGACCTGACGCCGATCCCGCTGACCGAGCTGGGCCGCCCGCGCATCGACGTGACCGTGCGGATCTCGGGGTTCTTCCGGGACGCCTTCCCGCACGTGGTGACGATGCTCGACGACGCGGTGCGGCTGGTCGCCGGCCTCGACGAGCCCGCCGACGACAACTATGTGCGCGCGCACGCGCAGGCCGACCTGGCCCAGCATGGCGACCAACGGCGCTCCACCACAAGGATTTTCGGGTCCAAGCCGGGAACCTACGGCGCCGGGCTGTTGCAGCTGATCGACAGCCGCAACTGGCGCGACGACGCTGACCTCGCGCAGGTGTACACCGCGTGGGGCGGGTTCGCCTACGGCCGCGACCTGGACGGTCGCGAGGCGGTCGACGACATGAACCGCCAATACCGTCGGATCGCCGTGGCCGCCAAAAACACCGACACCCGCGAACACGACATCGCCGACTCCGACGACTACTTCCAGTACCACGGTGGCATGGTGGCCACGGTCCGGGCGCTGACCGGGCAGGCGCCCGCCGCCTATATCGGCGACAACACCAGACCCGACGCGATCCGCACCCGCACGCTCTCTGAGGAGACCACCCGGGTCTTCCGCGCCCGCGTTGTCAATCCACGCTGGATGGCGGCGATGCGCAGGCACGGTTACAAGGGTGCGTTCGAAATGGCCGCGACCGTTGACTACCTGTTCGGCTACGACGCCACCGCCGGGGTGATGGCCGACTGGATGTACGAGCAGCTCACCGAGAGCTATGTGCTGGATCCCGAAAACCGGAAGTTCATGGCCGAGTCCAACCCGTGGGCGCTGCACGGCATGGCCGAACGGCTTTTGGAGGCGGCCGGCCGCGGCATGTGGGAACAGCCGAAACCGGAGACCCTCGACGGCCTGCGGCAGGCGCTGCTGGAGACCGAGGGCGACCTGGAAGGCTGATCCCTGACGCGAGTGTGCGGCCGGCCGCACACTCGGCACGAGCCGGCCGACCGGCGTAGGTTGACACCGTGACACCGACTTTTGCCGATCTCGCCAAGGCGCAATACATCCTGTTGACCACCTTCACCAAGGACGGCAAGGCCAAGCCAACGCCGATCTGGGCGGCCGCGGACCAAAACCGGCTCCTGGTCATCACCCAGGCAAAGTCGTGGAAGGTCAAGCGGATTCGCAACACTCCACGAGTCACCCTGGCCACCTGCACCATGCAGGGCCGCCCGACCAGCGAGGCCGTCGAAGGCACCGCAGCGATCCTCGACAAGTCGCAAACCGCCGTCGTCTACGACGCGATCGGAAAGCGCTACGGCATCGTGGGCAAGGTGTTCAATCTCTTCAGCAAGCTGCGCGGCGGCATGGAGAACAACGTTGGCCTCGAGCTCCGGGTGGCGCAGGCATAGGCCGCATGGGCACCGTTCTCGTCCCCATCCCCGACCGTGACTTCGACCCGACCGAGGTCGCCGTCAGCTGGCGCGTCCTGACCCGCAACGGACATCGGGTGGTGTTTGCCACCGAAAGCGGATCACCCGGTGCGGCGGACGACATCATGGTGAGCGGCCGCGGCCTGGACGTGTGGTCCGCCCTGCCCGTGCTGGGCGCCATCCCGGTGATCGGGCTGATGCTGCGTGCCAACAAGGATGGCCGCAGCGCGTATCGGGATATGCTGGCGTCAAACGAGTTTCAGCACCCCATCGCGTGGGCGCAAGCCGGCCTCGACGGAGTCGACGCGCTGCTGCTGCCCGGCGGGCATCGCGCCCGGGGGATGCGCAGCTATGTCGACAGCGCCGTCCTGCACCGGCTTGTCGTCGAAGCGTTCAAGCGGGGGGTCATCGTCGCCGCCATCTGCCACGGCGTGCTGCTCGCGGCGCGCAGCGTCGATCCCGAGACCGGTCGTTCGGTGCTCTATGGACACAAGACCACGGCGTTGACGTGGGCGATGGAGGGCCTGGCATGGCGATTGACGCGGTTCACCCGATTCTGGGACCGGAACTACTACCGGACCTACACCGAGCAACCCGGCCAGCCCCGGGGTTACATGTCGGTGCAGTCGGAAGTGACTCGCGCACTTGAAAATCCGACGGATTTCTGCGATGTCGTGCGCGGTTCGCCGGGCTGGCGGCGCAAATTCTCCGGGATGTCACGCGACACCGCGACCGACTCGCGGCCCGCGTTCGTCGTCGACGACGGCAGCTACGTATCGGCGCGCTGGCCTGGAGACACGCACACGTTCGCGACGGTCCTGTCGCGAAAGTTGCTGTGACGCAACTACGTCGTCGCGCCCGACGCCAAATGTTCACCGAAGAACGCGAACACCCGGCGCCAGGCGTCCTCGGTGGCGTCCGCGTCGTAGCCGAAACCGGTAATCCGCAGCAGCGGCTGGGCCGGCAGTTCGTTGGCGAAGCTGTGCCCAACGCCGGGATAGACCTTGACGTCGGCGGTGATGTTCTTGTTGGCGATGGTCTCGCGCAGCTTCTCCGGCGCGCCGCGTCCCAGCGGGTCACGGGCGCCGAAGCTGGCCACAATGGGGCACGCCCCGTCCAGCGTCTTATCAAGGTTGCGGGGCAGGGGAGCGCCATAGAACGGGGCGGAGGCGCCGAAACCCTTGGGCGACATGACCAATGCGAACTGGCCGCCCATGCAGAATCCCGCGATGCCGACCTGGCCGGAACATTCGGGCATGGATTTCAGGTGGTCGCGGGCCGCCAAGATGTCGCCCAGGGCGCGGCCGCGCTGCGTCTGCAGCTCCTTCATCACCCGGGTGATGCAGCGGATGCGGCCGCCCCGCGCGTACATGTTCGGGGTGATCGCCACGTAGCCGGCCTGCGCGATGCGCTTGTTCGTCGACTCCTTGTCGTGGGCGTATCCGAACGCGTCGTGGACCACGACCACGCCGGGCCATGGGCCCTGACCGCTGGGGAGGTCCAGCAGCGCGTCGATCGGTCCGTCGGGGGTGTCGATCTCAATCGTGGTCATAGCGTCATCTAACTGCAATCGCCCCGGAAGTCACCATGGGAACTTCGGCGCGGTTGGCGGACGTTGGCTGGACATGCTGTCACGGCTGTTTCTCGGCTACGCCGCCGTCGAGCTGGCGGCGACCATCGCCCTGGTTTGGACCATCGGTTGGGGCTGGACGCTGCTGGCGCTGGCGGGCACCTTCCTGCTCGGATGGGGCCTGCTGGTGCCTGTGATGGGCTCGCACCTTCTCCGTCAGATCGGGCACCTGCGCTCCGGCCTCGCCGAACCGCGCACAGCGGTGCGAGACGGGACGTTAATCACGCTGGCCACGCTATTGGTCCTGATGCCCGGACTGGTCAGCACGGTTCTGGGGCTCTTGCTGCTGGTGCGGCCCGTCCGTGCGGTGGTCGGGCCGGGTCTGGCCGCGATCGCGATGCGCGGCCTGCGGCGGCGGGTGCCGATGTTCGCCGACACGACGCTGTTCGCCGCGGGCGTGCGCCAGCGCGGCGGCGCTGCGGGGGACGACTACATCGACGGCGAGGTCGTGGACGTCCACGACATCAGGCCGCCCGCCCTGCCGAACGAGCCGGTGCGGGGCGGCTACCCGGGCCGGCCCGCCTGGGACTAACCACCGACCTGCCACCACACGTAGTTTTGCCCTGTGAGTGACGTGTCCACCACGCTCCTGGTCAACGGCCGGGTGCACAGCCCGACCCATCCCGACGCCACCGCCATGGCGGTGCGGGACGGCGTGGTCGCCTGGCTGGGCAGCGACGATGTCGCTCGCAACTCGTTTCCCGGCGCCGACGTCGAGGACTTGCAGGGCGGGTTCGTGGCGCCCGGATTCGTGGACAGCCACATCCACCTGACCGCAACCGGCCTGATGCTCAGCGGGCTCGATCTACGCCCGGCGACCTCGCGCGCGCAGTGCATCCAGCTGGTCGCCGACTATGCGGCCGCCCGCCCGGGCCGGCCGGTGTGGGGGCATGGCTGGGACGAGTCGTCCTGGCCCGAGAACAGCCCGCCGAGCACCGACGACCTCGATGCCGTCCTCGGCGACCGCGTGGCCTACCTGACCCGGGTCGACGTGCACTCGGCGCTCGCCTCGACGGGGTTGCGCCGGCTGGTCGCGGACCTACCGGCGGCTGTCGGCTTCTCACCCGACCAGCCGCTGACCGGCGACGCCCACCACCTGGTCCGCGCCGTCGCCCGCGACCTGTTGACGCCCGAGCAGCTGGCCGAGGCCCGCGCGGCCGCCCTGCGCGCCGCCGCGGCCGCCGGCATCGTCGCGGTGCACGAATGCGCGGGGCCCGAGATCGGCGGTGTGGACGACTGGCTGCAGCTGCGAACCCTCGATGGAGGCGTCGAGGTGACCGGCTACTGGGGCGAGGCGGTGACCACCCCCGCACGGGCGCGCGCGCTCGTCGAGGAGACCGGGGCGCGCGGGCTGGCCGGCGATCTCTTCGTCGACGGCGCGCTCGGGTCGCGCACCGCCTGGCTGCACGAGCCGTACGCCGACGCCGAGGACCGGCTCGGCACCTGCTACCTGGACCCCGACGCCATCGAGGCGCACGTGCGGGCGTGCACCGAGGCGGAGGTGACCGCGGGTTTCCACGTCATCGGCGACGCCGCCGTCTCCGCGGTGGTCGCCGCCTTCGAGCGGGTCGTCGCGCGACTCGGGGCGGTCGCCGTCGCCCGGTGCGGGCACCGCCTGGAGCACCTCGAAATGGTCACCGCCGAGCAGGCCGCCCAGCTGGGGCACTGGGGCGTCATCGCCAGCGTGCAGCCCAACTTCGATGCGCTGTGGGGCGGCACCGACGGCATGTACGCGCGCCGCCTCGGCGCCGAACGAGGCAGTCGGCTCAATCCGTTAGCGCTGTTAGCATCCCAAGGCGTGCCCCTCGCGCTTGGTTCCGACGCACCGGTGACAGGCCTCGACCCCTGGGCGAGCGTGCGCGCGGCGGTCAACCATCGCACACCTGGCAGCGCGGTCTCCGCGCGTGCCGCGTTCGCCGCCGCGACCCGTGGCGGCTGGCGGGCCGCCGGTGTCCACGACGGCAAGACGGGAACGCTGGTGCCCGGTGCGCCGGCCTCCTATGCCGTATGGGATGCCGGGCCCCTGGACGTCCACGCGCCTCGCGACGCCGTGCAGCGCTGGTCGACCGACCCGCGCGCCCGGGTGCCGGCCCTGCCGCGCCTGGGCCCGAACGACGCCTTGCCGCGGTGCCGGCGGACGGTGCATCGGGGCGCTGTCATCCATGGCTGAGGACTGCTCCGGCCGAAAGGACCGCCCCGAGGGAGCCGGCGAGGCTGAGCCGCTGCACGACGACCTCGGGGCGCACCCGGATACCGACCCGGAGGGCGAAGACAAGCCCGAAGACGAGGTCGACTCCCCGGAACCCGGCGCGCCGCCGCTGACGAGCCGTATGGCGGCCACGGCCCGCCGGGTGGGCGCGGGCGCGCTCGCGCGGCTGCCCGCCGTCCGGGCGGCCATGCTGCCGCGGCTGACCCGCTTCGCCTGCGCCATAGCGGGCGGTGTCCTGCTCTTCACCAGCTTCCCCTCCCTGAACTGGTGGTGGGGCGCGATCTTGGCCGCCGCGCTGCTGGCCTGGGTGCTCAAGCATCCGGCGACGACGCCGGCCGGCGGATTGGGCTACGGATTCCTCTTCGGGCTGGCGTTCTATTTGCCGCTGCTGCCGTGGATCAGCCTGCTCGTCGGCGCCGTGCCCTGGACGGTGCTGGCGATGACGTGTGCGCTGTTTCCGGCCCTCTTCGGCCTAGGGGCCGTGCTCGTGCGGCAGCTGCCGGGCTGGCCGGTCTGGTTCGCGCTGGTGTGGACGGCCCAGGAGTGGCTGAAATCGATCGTCCCGTTCGGTGGCTTCCCATGGGGATCGGTGGCATTCGGCCAGGCACAGGGCCCCTTCTTGCCCTTGGTCAAGCTCGGGGGCGCCTCGCTGCTCTCCATGGCGATCGTGCTGGTTGGGTTCAGCGCGACCGCCATCGAGCTGGAGATCGTGAAGTGGTGGCACGCCGGTAAACGGGCGCACCGCGGCTCCGATGACGACGAACCGGCGAAAACCGACGCGGAACCGCCCGCGGTGGTGCTGCCGGGCGTTTGCATCTGCCTGGTGCTATTCGCGTCCGTCGTCGTCTGGCCGCAGGTGCGGCACGCCGGCACGGGATCGGGCGGCGAACCCTCGGTCACCGTCGCGGTGGTGCAAGGGAATGTGCCGCGGCTGGGTCTGGACTTCAACGCGCAGCGGCGGGCGGTGCTCGACAACCACGTCCGCGAGACCCTGCGGCTGGCGGAGGACGTGCGGGCGGGCCAGGCGCCACAACCCCAGTTCGTCATCTGGCCGGAGGACTCCTCGGACATCGATCCGCTGGTCAACGTCGACGCCGCGCTGGAGATATCGCAGGCCGCGACGGCGATCGGCGCGCCGGTCCTGATCGGCACCGTGTCGGAACTCCCCGGCAGCCCACCGGAGAATCCGCAGTACACCAACACCATGATCGTGTGGAACCCGTCGACTGGACCGGCCGACCGGCACGATAAGGAAATCGTGCAGCCCTTCGGCGAATACCTGCCGATGCCGTGGCTGTTCAGCCATCTCTCCGCGTACGCCAACCGCGCCGGGAACATGGTGCCCCGGCCCGGCACGGACGTCGTGCACATCGCCGGGGTGCCGGTCGGGGTGGCCACGTGCTGGGAAGTGATCTTCGACCGCGTCCCGCGCAAAGCGGTCCTCAATGGTGCCCAGTTGCTCGCCGTGCCGAGCAATAACGCCACCTTCAACAAGACGATGAGCGAACAGCAGCTGGGATTCGCCAAAGTGCGGGCCGTCGAGCACGACCGATACGTGGTAGTCGCCGGCACCACCGGGATCAGCGCGGTGATCGCGCCCGACGGCGCCGAGCTGGTTCGCACCGACTTCTTCCAGCCCGATTACCTGGACATCCAGGTGCGCCTGAAGACGAAACTGACGCCGGCGACCCGCTGGGGTCCCATCCTGCAGTGGCTCCTGGTCGCGGCGGCCGGAGCGGCCATCCTGGCCGGGATACGGCACAATGGATGGTTCCCGCGTCCGATTCGTCGGAGGTCCGAGGCCCCGGACGAATCCCCAAACGCCGGTACGCCCCCGGGCGAAACCCCGCCCGACGAGGGCGGGGACCAGGCGCCGCCGGCGGACGGCGGTGACTACACTCCGCTCCACGAGGGCGGCCGACGACCGTCGCGAAACATCGGGCGACACAGAGGAGCTACATGACCACCGGCCAGCCGGCGCCCCGGAACCCGGGAAATCGTCCCAGCGAGCGCGTCCTGGTGATCATCCCCACCTACAACGAGCGGGAGAACCTGCCGGTCATCCACCGGCGGCTGAAGGACGCCTGCCCCCACGTGCACCTGCTCATCGTCGACGACAGCAGCCCCGACGGCACCGGCGAGCTCGCCGAGGAACTGGCGGCCGCGGATGCCGGTCGAACCCACGTGATGCACCGCACCGCCAAGGACGGCCTGGGCGCGGCTTATCTGGCGGGCTTCGCCTGGGGTCTGAGCCGCGACTACTCGGTGCTGGTGGAGATGGACGCCGACGGCAGTCACGCGCCCGAGCAGCTCCACCGTTTACTGGACGCCGTCGACGCCGGAGCAGACCTTGCGATCGGATCCCGCTACGTCGAGGGCGGGTCGGTGCGGAATTGGCCGTGGCGGCGCTGGGCGCTGTCGTGGACGGCCAACACCTATGCACGGCTTGCCCTCGGAATCGGCGTCCATGACATTACCGCCGGCTACCGCGCCTACCGCCGCGAAGTCCTCGAGGCGATCGGTCTCGAGGCGGTGGACTCCAAGGGCTACTGCTTCCAGATCGACCTGACCTGGCGCACCGTGTGCAACGGGTTCGTCATCGTCGAGGTGCCGATCACCTTCACCGAGCGTGAGCTCGGCGTCTCCAAGATGAGCGGATCGAACATCCGCGAGGCGCTGATGAAGGTCACCCGTTGGGGCATCGAGGGTCGCAAGACCCGCGCCGGCACTCAGCGCGCCGACAACCGCAGCTAAAGCGGTCGGGGGTCAGCCGCGGCGGCGGGACCGGATGATTTCGAGCCGCTCCTTGAGCAGCTCTTCGAGCTCTTCGACGCTGCGCCGTTCCAACAGCATGTCCCAGTGCGTGCGGGGCGGCTTCACCTTCTTCGGCTCGGGCAGGTCGCCCTCGATCAGGGTGCCTTCCAAGCCGTTGCGGCACAGCCAGGTGCCGGGAATTTCAGCGTCGTCGGCGAAAGGGACCTCGAACTCTTCGCCGTTCTCGGTGCGGTACTTCGCGAGCTGACGTGGTGCGAGGTCGTGGTTGCGGTCGGTCTCGTAGCTCACGGCTCCGAGGCGGCTGCCTCTAAGGACGCGATCAGCCATGTTGCTACTCCTCTAGGTCTTTTGAACTTTCGGGCTGCTGTACTGCAATTCTGTCCGCTTGGCAAACGTTGCGGCGGTCTGCGTAGTTCCCCGGTCGGTGGCCGGCGTACGCGACGCGACCCTCAATGATACCGGGATCGCCACGTAATCCCGACTAAAGTCGGCAGGCGTGAGCCGCCGCCCCCGCCCGCAGCCGTGTCGTTGGTGCGGTCGCGACGTGTCCGACGCCGGGATGGGACGCCGCCGCCAGTACTGTCGCCAGTCGTGCCGGCAGCGGGCATACGAACAACGCGCCTCGTTGACCAGGGGCGGCGCCGGGGTCTCGCTGGCCTTGCCTCCCGACGCGGTGGTCCTGTCGGCCGACGACGCCGCCGACCTGTCCGACCGGGTCTACCAGGTGCGGTGCGCGGCGGAGGATGTTGCCACCGCGCTCGACGAGGGAGCCCAGGCGACCGAACTGCGCGAACTGTGCGACCAGCTGATCAGGGCCGCCCGGGCGGCCGACGGCTGGCGCCGGGTGGGCGTCTGAGCCGTCCTGACCACTGCCGATGCGTAGCCGGGTACAGTCGCGCCATGGACGGCGCGTCAGTGGTATCCCGGCGTACCGGGGTCGCGGGACGCCCCGTCACCCGCGGGCGCAACGGCGCGTTCCGGATCTCCTTGGACAAGGCGTGCCTCACGCCGAAGCCGGTTCTCCTGTAGCAGCCGGGAGCATCGGACGTTTTGAAATACCGTCAGAGTTGGCCATACTCACCAGCGACATTCTTGGGCCGGAGAGCCGCACGGCATCGCATCGTGCAGCAAATTCCGTGACTCGGCGAGAGTCGCATCGGGGCAGCTGACGGCCAAGTTAGGCGAGAGGTAGTGATGGTGGATCAACTCCAGCATGCGACCGAAGCGCTGCGCAAAGCGCTGGTCCAGGTCGAGCGCCTGAAACGCACCAACCGTGCGCTGCTGGAGCGGTCGAGCGAGCCGATCGCGATCGTCGGTATGTCCTGCCGCTTCCCCGGCGGAGTCGAGACACCGGAAGACCTCTGGCAGATGGTGGCCGACGGCCGCGATGTGATCACCGAGTTTCCGAACGATCGTGGCTGGGACCTGGCTTCCCTGTACGACCCGGACCCCGACGCCCGCCACAAGACCTACGCGCGGACCGGCGGTTTCGTTGACGGTGTCGCCGACTTCGATGCGGCCTTCTTCGGCATCGCTCCGAGCGAGGCGCTCGCGATGGACCCGCAGCATCGAATGCTGCTGGAACTGTCGTGGGAGGCGTTGGAACGCGGCGGCATCGACCCCAGCGGGCTGCGGGGCAGCGCGACCGGTGTGTTCGCCGGCCTCATCGTCCAGGGCTACGGCATGCTCGCCGAGGAGATCGAGGGCTACCGGCTGACCGGCATGACCTCCAGCGTCGCCTCGGGCCGGGTGTCGTACGTGCTGGGGCTCGAGGGCCCGGCGGTGTCGGTGGACACGGCGTGTTCGTCGTCATTGGTCGCGTTGCACATGGCGGTGCAGTCGTTGCGCTCGGGGGAGTGCGACCTGGCGCTGGCCGGGGGCGCGACCGTCAACGCCACCCCGACCGTCTTCGTCGAATTCAGTCGCCACCGGGGGCTGGCTCCCGACGGTCGGTCCAAGGCTTACGCCGGGGCGGCCGACGGCGTCGGCTGGTCGGAGGGCGGCGCGATGCTCGTCGTCGAGCGGCTCTCGGACGCCCGGCGGTTGGGCCATCCGGTGCTGGCGCTGGTGCGTGGCTCGGCGGTCAACCAGGACGGTGCATCGAACGGGCTGACCGCGCCGAATGGTCCGTCGCAGCAGCGGGTGGTGCGCGCGGCGCTGGCCAATGCCGGCTTGTCGGCGGCCGACGTCGACGTGGTGGAAGGCCACGGAACCGGCACCACGTTGGGCGACCCCATCGAGGCCCAGGCGTTGCTGGCGACGTACGGCCAAGAGAGGTCGGAGCCCCTGTGGCTGGGGTCGATCAAGTCGAACATGGGTCACACCCAGGCCGCCGCGGGCGTGGCCGGTGTGATCAAGATGGTGCAGGCCATGCGGCACGAAATGTTGCCGGCGACACTGCATGTGGACGTGCCCAGCCCGCATGTCGATTGGTCGGCGGGAGCGGTCTCGTTGCTGACCGAGGCGCAGCCCTGGCCGGCGAATCGACACGTGCAACGGGCAGGTGTCTCGTCGTTCGGGATCAGCGGCACCAACGCGCATGTGGTCATCGAGGCGGTCCCGGCGCCCGAGCCGCCGGCGGAGCGTCCGCGGCCCGCGGCGGTGCCGTGGGTGGTGTCGGCAAAATCATTGCCGGCGTTGAGGTCTCAGGCGGCCCGGCTGGCCGGACATCTGCGCGGCCACGGCGAGTTGGACCTCGCCGACGTGGCCTGGACGCTGGCCGGCCGCGCGACCTTCGAGCATCGGGCCGTCGTGGTCGGTGGCGACCGGGATCGGTTGCTCGCCGGGCTCGACGAGTTGGCCGGTGACGACCCGACCGGCACGGTTATTCAGGGCAGCGCGCTGCCGACCGGCAAGAACGTCTTCGTGTTTCCCGGCCAAGGGTCCCAATGGCTGGGCATGGGCGTCGAATTGCTGGAAACCGCACCGGTATTCGCTCAGCAGCTCGACGCGTGCGCCGAGGCGTTCGCGGAGTTCGTCGACTGGTCGCTCATCGATGTCCTGCGTGGCGTCCCCGGCGCCCCGGGCATGGATCGCGTGGACGTGGTGCAGCCGGTGCTGTTCGCGGTGATGGTGTCGCTGGCAGAGCTGTGGAAATCGGTCGGAGTCAACCCGGACGCGGTGATCGGCCATTCGCAGGGGGAGATCGCCGCGGCGTACGTCGCGGGCGCGCTGTCGCTGCGCGATGCCGCTCGAGTGGTCACGCTGCGCAGCAAGTTGCTGCGGTCGCTGGCCCACTCCGGCGGCATGCTCTCCATCGCTTGCAGCACCGAACGCGCACGGGAACTGTTGGCGCCCTACGGCAATCGCGTCAGCATCGCGGCCGTCAACGGACCCTCTGCGGTGGTGGTATCGGGCGAAGTGGCCGCGCTCGACGAACTCGTCGGGTTCTGCGCCGACCTGGAGCTGCGCACCCGCCGAATCGACGTGGACTACGCGTCGCATTCGGTCGAGGTCGAGGCGATCCGGGATGAGCTGGCCGAGGCGCTGGCCGGCATCGAACCCACTTCCTCCCGCATTGCCTTCTTCTCCACGGTGACCGGAAGCCGTTTGGACACCGCCGGTTTGGACGCCGCCTACTGGTATCGCAACATCCGGCAGACCGTGCAGTTCGACCAGGCGGTGCGCGCCGCATGCGAACACGGGTACCGCACATTCATCGAATCCAGCCCGCATCCCGCGCTCATCGCCGGCATCGAAGGCACCTGCGACGACTGCGGCGACCCCGAGGCCATAGTGGTTCCCACCCTGGGCCGCGATGACGGCGGCCTCGCGCGGTTCCTCACGTCGGCCGCCGCCGCGTTCGTGGCCGGTGTGAACGTGAAGTGGCGTGGTGTGTTGTCGGGTTCCGGCTTCGTGGAGTTGCCGACGTACGCCTTTGACCGGCGCAGGTTTTGGTTGTCCGGTGAGGGCGTCGGAGCGGACGCCGCGGGCTTGGGGCTCGGGACGAGCGAGCACGCGTTGCTCAGCGCGGTCGTCGAGCTGCCCGCTTCCGACGGGGTGCTGCTGACCGGTCGCCTGTCGCCCAGCCTGCAGGGGTGGCTGGCCGATCACGCGGTCTCGGGTGCGGCCGTCTTCCCGGGGGCGGGGTTTGTCGAGTTGGCGATCCGGGCCGGTGACGAAGTCGGCTGTTCGGTGGTCGACGAGTTGACGCTGCAGGCGCCCTTGATGCTGCCTGCCTCCAGTTCGGTTGCCCTGCAGGTGGTTGTCGGTCCCGACGATTCGGGACGGCGGGCGGTCTCGGTGTTTTCCCGCGCCGACGCCGGTTCGGGATGGATATGTCATGCGGACGGAGTCTTGAGCTCCCGGTCGATCGAGCCTGGCGCCGACCTGTCGGTGTGGCCGCCCGAGGGCGCGGTCGCGGTGGACGTGGCCGACGGCTACGACCGGCTGGCCGCGCACGGGTACGGCTACGGCCCGGCGTTCCGGGGATTGACCGCGACGTGGATCCGCGGCGACGAGGTGTTCGCCGAGGTGCGACTGCCGGACGCGGCCGGAGGCGTCGGCGGGTTCGGCGTGCACCCGGCCCTGCTCGACGCGGCGATGCACGCCGTCATCATGGCCCAGCAGGCGGCGGGCCGGCCCGTCGACGTCATGTTGCCGTTCTCATGGCAGGATGTCTCGCTGCACGCCGCGGGCGCGACCGCGGTCCGCGCCCGCATTGCCCCGACCAACCGGGGCGCACAGAGCGGCGGGGGCACCTCCATCTCGATCGAGCTCGCCGACGGGCTGGGCCTGCCGGTGTTGTCCGTGGGCGCGATGGTGGCCCGCCCGGTGAGCGAGCGGCAACTGCGCGCGGCGGTGTCGAGCTCGGGCCCCGAGCGACTCTTCGAACTGGCGTGGTCGCCGGCGACCGCGCCGGCCACGGTCGACCCGGCCCCGTCCTACGAGATTCTGGAATCGGTTCCCGCGGAACAGGATCCGGTCAGCGCCACCTACCAGCGCACCCACCAGGCGCTGACCGCCGTGCAGTCGTGGTTGACCGAGCGCGACACCGGTGTGCTGGTCGTGTCGACTCGCGGCGCCGTGGGATTGGCGGGGGAGGACGTCACCGACCTGCCCGGCGCGGCGGTATGGGGGCTGGTGCGCTCGGCGCAAACCGAGCATCCCGGTCGGATTGTCCTGGTGGATTCCGATGTGCCGCTGGATGATCAGGCGATCGCGTCGGCGCTGGCGGCCGGGGAGCCGCAAGTGTTGCTGCGCAACGGCCAGGTCCATACGGCCCGCGTGCGGCCCAGCCGCGCAGTCGACGATCTCCTGGTTCCCCCGGGTGACGGACCCTGGCGCCTGGGTATCAGCAGCGCAGGCACCTTCGAAAACCTGCGGCTCGAGCCCGTTCCCAACGCCGGCGCGCCGCTGGAGCCCGGTCAGGTTCGGGTGGCGCTGCGCGCCATCGCCGCCAACTTCCGCGACATCATGATCACGCTGGGTATGTTCACCCACGACGCGCTGCTCGGCGGCGAGGGCGCCGGCGTGGTGGTCGAAGTCGGCCCCGGCGTCACCGAATTCGCCGTCGGCGACTCGGTTTACGGGTTCTTCCCCGACGGAAGCGGCACGCTGGTCCCCGGCGACGTCCGCCTGCTGCAACCCATGCCGGCGGACTGGTCCTACGCCGAAGCCGCCGCCATCTCCGCCGTCTTCACCACCGCCTACATGGCCTTCGTCCACCTCGCCGACGTCAAGCCCGGCCAGCGGGTGTTGGTGCATGCGGCCGCCGGCGGTGTCGGCATGGCCGCGGTCCAGTTGGGCCGGTATCTCGGTCTCGAGATATTCGCGACCGCCAGCCGGGGTAAGTGGGACACGTTGCGGGCCATGGGCTTCGACGACGACCACATCTCGGATTCCCGCAGCCTGGAATTCGAGGACAAGTTCCGGGCGGTGACCGGTGGTCGCGGCTTCGACGTGGTGCTGGATTCGCTGGCCGGCGACTTCGTCGACGCCTCGCTGCGGCTGGTCGCACCCGGCGGCGTGTTCCTGGAGATGGGCAAGACCGACATTCGCGATCCCGGCGTGATCGCCCAGGAATATCCGGGCGTGCGCTACCGCGCCTTCGATCTCTTCGAGCCCGGCCGTCCGCGGATGCACCAGTGGATGATCGAGTTGGCCGGCATGTTCGACGCCGGTGTGCTGCGGCCGTTGCCGGTGACCACCTTCGACATCCGGCGCGCCCGTGCGGCGTTGCGGTACCTGAGCCAGGCCCGCCACGTCGGCAAAGTCGTCATGACCATGCCGGACGCCTGGGCGTCCGGCACCGTGCTGATCACCGGTGGAACCGGAATGGCGGGTTCGACGCTGGCCCGCCACCTGGTCACGGAACACGGCGTGCGGAACGTGGTGTTGCTGAGCCGCAGCGGTCCGGACGCGCCGGGCTCCGCCGAATTGATCGCAGAATTGGAGGAAGCCGGGGCGCGGGTGCGCGCGGTCGCCTGCGATGCCGCCGACCGGGAGGCGCTGGCCGCGGTGATCGCCGACATTCCGGCGAGCCATCCACTGACCGGGGTGATCCACGCCGGTGGTGTGCTCGACGACGCGGTCGTCACGTCGCTGACGCCCGAACGCGTCGATGCGGTGCTGCGCGCCAAGGTGGATGCGGCATGGAACCTGCACGAGCTCACCCGCGATCTCGACCTGTCGGTGTTCGTCATGTTTTCGTCGATGGCCGGCCTGGTCGGGTCGTCGGGGCAGGGTAACTATGCGGCGGCCAACTCCTTCCTGGACGGGTTGGCCGCGCATCGGCGCGCCCTTGGGTTGCCCGCGATCTCGCTGGGCTGGGGGCTGTGGGATCAGGCGAGCGCCATGACCGGTGGGCTGGGTGCCGCCGACCTCGCCCGCCTCGGTCGCGATGGGATCCTGGCCCTGTCTTCGGACGAAGCGATGGAATTGTTCGACACCGCACTGGTTGTCGACGAGGCGTTCCTCGCGCCCGCCCGCATCGACCTGAACGCGCTGCGTGCCCACGCAACCGCGGTGCCCCCGATGTTCGCCGACCTGGTCAACGCGCCGGCGCGCCGCCAGGTCGACGATTCGCTGGCGGCCGCGAAGTCGAAATCCGCTCTGGCGCACCGTCTGCACGGCCTGCCCGAACCGGAACAGCATGCCGTGCTGCTGGACCTGGTCCGCTCGCACATCGCCACCGTGTTGGGTAACACCACGCCGGAGGCGATCGACCCGGACAAGGCGTTCCAGGATTTGGGCTTCGACTCGCTGACCGCGGTCGAAATGCGTAACCGGCTGAAAACCGCCACCGGGCTGGCGCTTTCACCCACCCTCATCTTCGACTACCCGACCCCGAACGGGCTGGCGGGCTACATCCGCGGCGAACTTGCCGGAGTGCCACAAGAAATCACGCCCGGCCCGGTCGTCCGCTCAGTCGGCGACGACCCGATCGTGATCGTCGGCATGTCATGCCGCTATCCGGGCGGGGTGAATTCGCCCGACGATCTTTGGCAGATGCTCATCGAGCGCCGCGACGTGCTCTCGGAGTTCCCCGCCGACCGCGGCTGGGATCTGGCCGGCATCTACAGCCCGGACCCCGACGTTCCGGGCACCTGCTACACCCGCACCGGCGGCTTCGTCGACGGCGTCGCGGATTTCGACCCCGCCTTCTTCGGCATCGCGCCGAGCGAGGCGCTGGCCATGGATCCGCAGCAGCGGATGTTCCTCGAATTGTCGTGGGAAGCCTTGGAGCGAGCGGGGATTGAGCCCGGTGCGTTGCGGGGCAGCGCGACCGGCATGTTCGCCGGGGTCTACACGCAGGGCTACGGCATGGGGGCCGCCCCGGCCGCGGAGGGCTTCCGGCTGACCGGGCAGTCGTCGAGTGTCGCGTCGGGCCGAGTGTCGTACGTGCTGGGCTTGGAGGGGCCGGCGGTTTCGGTGGATACGGCGTGTTCGTCTTCGTTGGTGGCCTTGCACATGGCGGCGCAGTCGCTGCGCTCGGGCGAGTGCGACCTGGCGCTGGCCGGCGGCGTCACCGTCAACGCCACACCCGACATCTTCGTGGAGTTCAGCCGCATGCGCGGGCTGTCCGCCGATGGCCGGTGCAAGGCCTACGCGGGGGCCGCCGACGGCACCGGGTTCTCCGAAGGCGGCGGCATGCTCGTTCTGGAGCGCTTGTCCGACGCGGAGCGCCTGGGTCACCCCGTGCTGGCGATGGTGCGCGGTTCGGCGATCAATCAGGACGGCGCCTCCAACGGCTTGACCGCGCCCAACGGTCCGTCCCAGCAGCGGGTGGTGCGCGCCGCGCTGGCCAACGCCGGATTGGCCGCGGCCGAGGTCGACGTGGTCGAAGGCCACGGCACGGGAACCACATTAGGCGATCCCATTGAGGCCCAGGCGCTCTTGGCCACCTACGGGCAGGACCGCGCCGAACCCCTGCTGTTGGGGTCGATCAAGTCGAACATGGGACACACGCAGGCGGCTGCCGGCGTGGCCGGTGTGATCAAGATGGTGCTGGCGATGCGCCACGACCTGGTCCCGGCGACGATGCACGTCGACGAACCCAGCCCGCACGTCGACTGGTCGATGGGATCGGTGGCGTTGCTGACCGAGCCGCAGCCCTGGAAGGCGAACGGTCCGCGCCGCGCCGGTGTGTCGTCATTCGGCATCAGCGGCACCAACGCGCACGTGATCATCGAGTCCGCACCCGTCGGCTCCGCGCCGGTCGTGGAACGCGCCACGCCGCCGGTCGTGCCGTGCGTGGTGTCCGCAAAGTCGTTGGCGTCGTTGGGTTCCCAGGCTGAGCGGCTGGCCGAGCACGTACGCCAGCGCGGTGACCTCGACGCCGTTGATGTGGCGTGGTCGTTGGCCGGCCGGTCGAACTTCGAGCATCGTGCCGTGGTTGTCGGTGGAGATCGCGAGCGGTTGCTGGCCGGCCTCGACGAGTTGGCCGCCGGTGAACTCGGATCCGTCGTCCAGGGCACGGCCACGCCCGGCGGCAAGACCGTCTTCGTCTTCCCCGGCCAGGGCGCCCAAATGCTCGGCATGGGCATGGGTTTGCACACCGCCTACCCGGTGTTCGCCGAGGCGTTCAATACCGTCGTGGCCGAATTGGACCGCCATCTGCTGCGGCCGTTGCGCGAAGTCATCTGGGGCCACGACGAAAAGCTCCTGAACACAACCGAATTCGCCCAGCCGGCGTTGTTCGCCGTGGAAGTCGCCCTGTTCCGGTTGCTCGAATCCTGGGGCGTCCATCCCGACTTCGTGCTGGGCCACTCGATCGGTGAGCTGTCGGCCGCGCAGGTCGCCGGCGTCCTGTCGCTGGAGAACGCGGCGGTACTGGTGGCCGCTCGCGGCCGCTTCATGCAGGCCCTCCCGGAGGGTGGGGCGATGTTCGCCGTGCAGGCCACCGAGGACGAGGTGCGCCCGCTGCTGGTGCCCGGGGTCGGCATCGCCGCGGTCAACGGGCCGATGTCGGTGGTCATTTCGGGGGTCGAGGACCAGGTGTCGGCGATCGCCGACCGACTCCGCGCCGACGGGCGCCGCGTCCACCAGTTGGCGGTGTCCCACGCGTTCCACTCGCCGCTGATGGATCCGATGGTCGACGAATTCGGCACCGTCGCAGCCGGACTCGCCGTCGGCAGTCCGACGATCCCGATCGTGTCGAACCTGACCGGACAGCTCGCGGCCGATGACTTCGCTTCGGCGGCCTATTGGAAACGGCACATTCGCGAAGCGGTGCGGTTCGCCGACAGCGTGCGCTTCGTGCATTCGGCCGGCGCAAACCGCTTCCTCGAGGTCGGTCCCAGCAGCGGGCTGACGGCATCGATCGAGGAATCGCTTCCCGACGCTCCGGTGATCACCATGTCGGCGCTGCGCAAGGACCGCCCGGAACCGGTGGCCCTGACCACCGCGGTTGCGCAGGGATTCGTTGCCGGGATGGACGTGGACTGGCGCCGCGCCATCGGCAAGGCCAATTTCGTGGAACTGCCCACCTATGCGTTCGAGCGCCGGCGGTTCTGGCTCTCCGGCGACGGTGCCACGGTCGACGCCGCGGGTCTGGGCCTCGCGCCCGGCGAGCACGCCCTGCTCGGTGCGGTGGTGGACCTGCCGGCGTCCGGCGGGGTGGTGCTGACGGGCAGGTTGTCGCCCGGTACGCAGGGCTGGTTGGCCGATCACGCGGTGGGCGGGGTGGTGCTGTTCCCCGGCGCCGGATTCGTGGAGCTGGCGATCCGCGCCGGCGACGAAGTGGGCTGCGGCGTTGTCGATGAGCTGAATCTGGCGGCGCCGCTGGTGTTGCCGGGCTCGGGGTCGGTCGCGGTGCAGGTCGTCGTCGGCGGCGCGGATGAATCGGGTGCCCGTGCCGTGTCGGTCTTTTCGCGCGCCGACGCCGGTTCGGGATGGTCGTTGCACGCCGAGGGTGTCCTGCGTGCGGGCGAGGTGCAGCCGAGCGCGGACCTGTCGGTGTGGCCACCGACGGGTGCCACCGCGGTCGACGTCGGCGACGGCTATGAGCGCCTGGCCGAGCGTGGATACGGCTACGGGCCCGCGTTCCGCGGTCTGACCTCGATGTGGCGTCGCGGTGACGAAGTGTTCGCGGAAGTGACTTTGCCCGCGGACTCGGGGGTTTCGCCGACCGGGTTCGGCGTCCACCCGGTGATGCTCGATGCGGCACTGCACGCGGTGATCTTGGCGTCCGATGGCGACGAACTGCCCGACGGTTCGATGCTGGTGCCGTTCTCCTGGCAGCGGGTCTCGCTGCACGCCGCGGGCGCGACGGCGGTGCGGGCACGGATCGTCCCGGTGAGTGATTCGGCAGTCTCGATAGAACTTGCGGACGGATTGGGGCTGCCGGTGCTCTCGGTGGCGTCGATGGTGGCCCGGCCGGTGACCGACCAGCAGCTGCTGGCTGCGGTCTCGAGTTCGGGACCCGACCGGCTCTTCGAGGTCATCTGGTCGGCGCAGCGGTCGACGTCGGTGCAGCCTGTCGCGGTATCGGTTTGGGGCGCAACGGAATCAGACGACGGCACGACGCAGCCGTCGGCGGTGGTCTTCGAGTCGGCGCCGGTGGTCGACGACGTCGTGGCCGACGTCTACGCGGCCACGCGCGCGGTGCTGCCGGTGCTGCAGTCCTGGCTGGCCCGCGACGGCGCGGGCCCCCTGGTCGTGGCGACCCGCGGCGCGATGGCGTTGCCCGGGGAGGACGTCACCGATCTTGCGGGTGCGGCGGTGTGGGGACTGGTGCGCTCGGCGCAGACCGAACACCCCGGTCGCATCGTGCTCGTCGACACCGATGGCCGGTTGAATGAGGAGTCCGTCGGAGCGGCGTTGTCGGTGGGCGAGCCGCAGGTGTTACTGCGCGACGGGGCGGTGTACACCGCACGGGTGCATGGCAGTCGCGCCGTCGGCGGTCTGCTGGTGCCCCCGGCCGACGGGCCGTGGCGACTCGGGATGAGCAGTTACGGCACGTTCGAGAATCTGCGGTTGGAACGCATCCCGGACGCCGACGCCCCGCTGGAACCGGGGCAGGTTCGGGTTGCGCTGTCCGCCCTGGCCGCCAACTTCCGCGACGTGATGATCGCGCTGGGGCTCTACCCGGATCCGGACGCCGTCATGGGCATCGAGGCATCCGGCGTCGTCATCGAAACAGGCTCGGATACTGGACGTTTCGCCGTCGGCGACCGGGTGATGGGCCTCTTCCCCGATGGCACCGGCACGATCGGCAGGACCGACGAGCGCCTGCTCGCCAAGATGCCGGCCGGTTGGTCGCACACCGCGGCCGCGACCACCACGGTGGTGTTCGCCACCGCGTTCTACGCGCTGGTGGACCTCGCCGGCGCCAAGCGGGGTCAGCGGGTGCTGGTGCACGCCGCCGCCGGTGGGGTGGGAATGGCCGCGGTGCAGCTGGCCCGCCACCTGGGTCTGGAAGTCTTCGCCACCGCCAGCCGGGGCAAGTGGGACACCCTGCGGGCCATGGGTTTTGACGACGACCACATCTCGGATTCCCGCAGCCTGGAATTCGAGGACAAGTTCCGGACGGTCACCGGCGGACGTGGCATGGACCTGGTGCTGGACTCGCTGTCCGGCGACTTCGTGGATGCCTCCCTGCGACTCGTCGCCCCCGGTGGCGTGTTCCTGGAGATGGGCAAGACCGACATGCGCGAGCCCGAAGCGGTGGCCCGGGAGCATCCCGGTGTGCGCTACCGCGCCTTCGATCTGTTCGAGGCGGGACCGGACCGCATCGCTCGAATACTCGACGAGCTTGTCGCATTGTTCGGCGACGACGTGCTGCGGCCGTTGCCGGTGACCAGGTTCGACGTCCGGCGTGCGCCGGCCGCGCTGCGGTATTTGAGCCAGGCCCGCCACGTGGGCAAGGTCGTCATGACCATGCCGGACGCCTGGGCGGCGGGCACCGTGTTGATCACCGGGGCCACGGGCATGGCCGGCTCGGCATTGGCCCGTCACGTGGTCACGCGCCATGACGCGCGGAACCTGGTGCTGGTGAGCCGTCGTGGCCTGGACGCGCCGGGGGCAGCCGAACTGGTCACGGAACTCAGCGCAGCCGGTGCGCAGGTGCAGGTGGTGGCCTGTGACGCCGCCGACCGTGAGGCGCTGGCCAAGGTCATCGCCGATATACCGGTGCAACGGCCGCTATCGGGTGTGATCCACGCGGCCGGCGTACTCGACGACGCGGTGATCTCTTCGCTCACTCCCGAGCGGGTGGAGGCGGTGTTGCGGGCCAAGGTCGATGCCGCGTGGAACCTGCACGAGCTGACCCGCGATCTGGATGTGTCCGCGTTCGTGATGTTCTCGTCGATGGCGGGCTTGGCGGGTGCGTCGGGTCAGGCCAACTACGCGGCGGCCAACTCGTTCCTGGATGGGTTGGCCGTGCACCGGCGCATGCACGGCTTGCCGGCCATGTCGCTGGCGTGGGGCCTGTGGGATCAGGCCAGCGCCATGACCGGCGCGCTCGGTGCGGCCGACCGTGCCCGCTTCGGCCGCGACGGAATCGTCGCGATGTCCTCGGACGAGGCGCTGGAGTTGATGGACACCGCGCTCATCGTCGACGAGCCGTTCCTGTTGCCCGCCCACATCGATCTCGCCGCGCTGCGGGTCAAGTTCGACGGCGGGACGCTACCGCCGATGTTCGTCGATCTGATCAACGCGCCGACCCGGCGGCAGGTCGACGATTCGCTGGCCGCGGCGAAGTCGAAATCGGCTCTGCTGCAACGCCTCGAAGGGCTGCCCGAGGACGAGCAACAAGCGGTTCTGCTGGACTTGGTGCGTGCCAACATCGCCACCGTGCTCGGCAATTCCAGCCCCGAGTCCATCGATCCGGACCGCGCATTCCAGGAGCTGGGCTTCGACTCGCTGACCGCGGTGGAGATGCGCAACCGGCTCAAGTCGGCTACCGGGCTCGCCCTGTCGCCCACGCTGATCTTCGACTATCCCAACTCCGCCGCGCTGGCCGGTTACATGCATCGAGAACTCGTCGGTGCGGCCGATCAACAGAGTCCTGCCGCCGCTCCCGGGGAAGCCGAAATCCAGCGCGCCGTGGGATCGATCCCGGTCAAGCGCCTGCGGCAGGCCGGCGTGCTGGAGCTGTTGCTGGCGTTGGCGAATGAGGCCGACGGCGGTCGAGGCGACGGACAGTCGCCGGCGGTCCCGGTGACCTCGGAGAAGGACATCGCGGACATGGATCTCGAGGATCTGGTCAACGCGGCGTTGATGGACGACGACGAGTAGCTATGAACTTGCGCAGGGCCAGTCAGTGAGAATCGCCGTCACCGGGGCCAGCGGTGCGCTGGGCCGCGGCTTGACCTCCCGCTTACTCAGCCAGGGCCACGACGTCATCGGCATCGCCCGCCATCGGCCCGAAAGCTGGCCCAGTGCGGCCGAATTCATCGCGGGCGACATCCGGGACGCCGATGCGGTCAACCGCGCGGTCGCCGGCGCAGACGTCGTTGCGCACTGCGCGTGGGCGAACAGCCCGGGTCCCGACGCCCGGATCGCCCACCAGGTCAACGTCGGGGGAACCGGTAACGTTCTGCAGGCGATGGCCGAAACCGGGTCCAGGAGGATCGTTTTCGCGTCGTCGCCGCATGTTTACGGCGGCGGAGATGCACCGAGGACCGAGCACGATGCGAGAAGGCCGGACAGCGCCGAAGGCCGATACAAGGCGCGGGCCGAGCAGATGGTCGAGGGGTCGGGGCTGGAATGGGTCGCGGTCCGCTCGGCGCTGATCGTCGGCCGAAACGTCGATAACTGGGTACGCCGGCTGCTGGCATTGCCGGTATTCCCCGACGGGTCGGCCGACCGGCTCATGCAGGTGGTCCACCTCGAGGATGCCCTTAGGCTGTTCAACCGGGCGATCGTGGATACCGAAATCGGAAGTGGTCCCGTCAATCTCGCGGCCCCGGGCGAGCTGACCTTCCGGCGCCTCGCCGCGGTGCTTGGACGCCCGGTCCTGCGGTTGGGAGCTGAACTGGCCGAGCTGCAGCTGGTGCACAGCGCCGCGTTCATGGACACCGCGCGGCTGCGCGAGCAGTGGGGATTCCGCCCGGCGTGGAACTCCGGTGAATGTGTCGAGGATTTGGCGGTCGCGGTGCGCGGCCGGGTCACGCTGGGCAGCCGGGTGGTGTCGCTGCCCTGGCGGATGGCCAACATCGTTGACCTTCCTTCCGTTGACACGCCGACCGATGACGGGGTGAAACCCAATTGGGCTGGCCCAGCGGGCGATAACGGGGAATTCGATACCCCGATCGACCCGCGCTTTCCGACTTTTCTGGCCACCAATCTGTCCGAGGCGCTACCCGGCCCGTTCTCGCCGGCGTCGGCGTCGGCGACCGTGCGCGGGCTGCGCGCGGGCGGGGTGGCCATCGCCGAGCGGCTGCGGCCCGGCGGCATCGTCCAGCGTGAAATCGCCACGCGGACCGTCGCCGTGTTCGCCCACCGGCTTTACGGGGCCATCACCTCCGCGCATTTCATGGCCGAGACCGTCCCGTTTGCCAAGCCCGCGATGATCGTGAGCAACAGCGGGTTCTTCGGACCCAGCATGGCGTCGCTGCCGATCTTCGGTGCGGAACGTCCACGCAACGAGACCGGCCGCGTTCGAAAGCAGTTGCGGACCCTGCGCAACATCGGGGTGTTCGGGGTCAACCTCGTCGGCCTGTCCGCCGGCTCGTCCAGGGACACTTACGAGTTCGTCGCCGATGTCGATCGCCTGGAGCGGTTGGCCGACGACGTCGCCCGGTTGGATGACCGTCGACTGCTGAGCCTGATCTCGTTGGCGCGCGATGATGTGGTGCACGGCTGGGTGCTGGCCTCGGCGTCGTTCATGCTGTGCGCCGCTTTCAATGTCCTGCTGCGCGGCCTGTGTGGGCGGGACACCGCCGCGCCAGCGGGACCGGAATTAGTCAGTGCGCGTTCGGTCGAGGCAATGCAGCGGTTGGTGGTTGCCGCGCAACGCGACCCGAAAGTGACGGCGCTGCTGGCCGAACCGGGGGAGCGGCTCGGCAAGTTGGCCGTCGAGGCGCCGGAGTTTCACGCCGCCGTATTGGCGGAGCTGGCGCTGATCGGTCATCGTGGTCCGGCCGAACTCGAGATGCTGTCGATCAGCTATGCCGATGATCCCGAGCTGCTCGTCCGAATGGTGACCAGAGCGATGAGTGTCGCTGCACCGCCCCAGCCGCGGCCGCCCCGGATTCCCCTGCACGCCAAACCGATTGCGCAGCTGGCAGCGCGCCAGCTCCGTGACCGCGAGGTCCGCCGCGACAAAGTTGTGCGGGCCAACTGGGTTTTGCGCACTCTCATGCGCGAGTACGGGCGCAGGTTGGTCGAGGCGGGAACCTTCGATACCGCCGACGATGTCTTCTATCTGCTCGTCGACGAGCTCGATGCGCTGCCGGCCGATGTCGGTGCGCTGGTGGCCCGGCGCCGTGCCGAACAGCGCCGACTGGCCGCCGTGGTTCCGCCGACGGTGTTCAGCGGTAGCTGGCAACCGATTACGACAACGTCGGCGGCGCTCACCAGCGGGGAGACCCTGCACGGGGTTGGTGTCTGCGGCGGCAGGGTGCGCGGCCGTGTTCGGATCGTGCGGCCCGAAACGATCGACGACCTACAGCCCGGCGAGATCCTCGTCGCCGAGGTGACCGACGTCGGCTACACCGCCGCATTCTGTTATGCCGCGGCCGTGGTGACCGAGTTGGGTGGTCCAATGTCGCACGCGGCGGTGGTGGCCCGCGAGTTCGGATTCCCGTGTGTGGTGGACGTTGCGGGCGCCACCAAGACTTTGCCGCCGGGCGCGCTTGTCGAGGTCGACGGCACGACCGGTGAAATACAAGTGCTCGAAGTGACCACCTAGAAGGCTGGGTCTTGCTGGCGCACCAGCAATGGTCTACGTCAGGCGGGGGTGAGGCGGATCGGCAAGCGGGTGGGTCCGCGTAGCGAGCTGTGGCTCGACCACCGCGTCGGACCCGCGGGAGTGATTCGGGCGACGCGGGTGACGAGTTGCCGCAGGATTGCTTGGGCTTCCATGCGGGCCAGCGGTGCCCCGAGGCACATGTGCGGGCCGTACCCGAAGGCGACGTGCATCCGCGGATTGCGGTCGGCGCGGTACTCATCGGGATCGTCGAACGCGGCCGGGTCACGATTGGCCGCGCCGAAGGACAGCAGCACACGCGATCCGGTGGGGATGGTGACGTCGCCGATTCGGTAGTCGGCCCGGGTGTAGCGGTAAAGGTTCTGGATGGGTGTGGTGAAGCGGAGCTGCTCTTCGACGGCGAGGGGGATGAGGTCGGGTTTGGCGCGAATCAGGTCGTACTGCTCGGGCCGGCGGGCCAGGGTGTCGAACATGCCACCCAGCAGGTTGGTGGTGGTCTCGTTGCCTGCGATCAGCAGGTGGATGGCGATGAGCAGAAGCTGATTATCGGTGAGGCTGCCGTCGGTGTTGTGCTCGATGAGCCGGCCGAGCACGGTGTTGGACCCTTTGAGTCCACCGGCGGCGAATTGGCTTGTGAAGTAACGCTGTAAAGCCACCATGGCTGACATCGACTTGGCCGCGTCGACGACACCGGAGAGCGTGGGCTTGAGCTCCATGACTCCCACGGCGCGTTCGGACCAACGACGAAAGTCGGCGACGTCGGTCTCGGGTACGCCCAGGATCTGGGCGATCAAGCGTATCGGCATCGGTATGGCCAAGCGCTGCACGACATCGCATCCGGGGTCGTTCAGCACGTCGGTGACCAGTTCGGTGGCCAGCTTCTCGGTCATCTCCTGCCAGGACTTCATGGCGCCTGTGCTGAATCCGGGCTGGACTTGCTTACGCAGTCGGGTGTGTTCCTCGCCGTCGGTGAGCACCGCCAATGAGCCGGACATCCGCAGGCGCGTGACCCCTTGGGTGCTGGTGACCTTGTCGGTGTCGCGCAACGCCGCCCGCACGTCGTCAAGGCAGTTGAGGACGAAGGTGGCCCGCCTGGGGTTGTAGTGCACGCGGCCGCTTCGGTGCAGGGCGCGGTACGCGTCGTACGGGTCCGCGGCGGTGGCAGGGTCCTGCGGGTCGTAATCGGTGTTGATCGCGCCGGTCCAACCGTTGTAGCCGCGTCGGCGGGTCCGGACGGCGGCGGCGACATTCATCCGCACGACGTCGGCGACTGGCCTTAGGGTTTCGGTCGCCTTCTGGGCGGTCTGGCTGAGCGACACCGTTGTTCCTACCCTGACCTCTGAACTGCGCGACCGTCGCCGCGTCGCGTGCGGAGTTGGGTGTAAAGGATGCTGATCGTCAGGTGGGCGATGTAGCAAGCGGACAGGACGGCCGTTGGTCGACGCGTGTGGGTGCGCAGCAGGACGACTCCAAGCGCCGTTTCGATCGCGCCGTTGACGTAGGTGAAAGTGCGTGCGTGGTTGGGGAAACCGAGGCGATTGAAGGGATCGAAGATCCGCGGAACGAGGAAGTGCGCCACGCCGATTGAGCTGGTCAGTAGACCGAGCGCTCGACGTGCGGGTTCGCCGCGAGTGTCGTTGTCCGTCATCGCGATGTCGTCCTCCTTCGGGGAACGCGGGGCTAGGCGTTGCGTGCTGCCAGCGGCAGCATGTTTTTGAGCGTGAACGCCGCCAGAACGCCGCCGTCGCAGGCGATGTCCACACCGGTGAGGTAGCCGGCTTTGGTCGAAGCGCAAAAAGCCAGCACTTCGGCGACTTCCTCGGGCTTTCCAAAGCGCTTCAACGCGGCCAGTTTCACCATCGCGCCCGATCCGGCTTGCTCCTCCAACCTGCCCATCTCGGTGTCGATGCTGCCTGGAGACACCGAGACGATGCGGGCACCGCGGCTGCCGAATCGGGCCGCTTGAGATGCGCAGTACCACGTCACGAAGTTCTTGCTGATGGAGTACGCCAAACCGGGGCGTACTCCGGTCGGCACGATGTTGCAGGCCGAGGTCACCTTCGCCATGAAGCGGTCCTCGTTGCGCAGCGCGTCCTTGAACCGTCGCTTGGGGATGAACAACCGGGGGAACACGTGCGCGGCCATGGACGCGACATTGACGATCGCGAACCCCTCACGCGCCAGCGGGAGGAACGCCTCGTTGACATGGACCGTGCCCAACGCGTTGATGCGCAGGATGCGCTCGGCGTCGCCCATGCTGGGACTGACACCCGCCGTGTGGATCACCGAGGTCACCGAGCCCAACGACGTCGAGGTGGCGATCAGCTCTGCGACCGAGGCGCGGTTGGTTACGTCGCACTCGACCGCCACGCAGTCGATGCCGAGGCGCTGTAATTCGGCTGACGCCACCTCCAGCCGGCTCGGGCTGACGTCGCTGACGAGGACCAGCCGGTCTTGCCCGACGATCTTGGCCGTGGCCATTCCCATTCCACCCGCGCCTCCGGTGATGACGCACAGCTCACGCATGTATCCACCTTCACCACCAGACGCCGTGCTCCGCGTTCGCGCGTCGCGCGCCGGTCCACAGGGCCAATTACGAGAAATATTTTCTCGTTAATCGTGACACACTTCGGCGCCGTTGCCTAGACGCGACGTCGAGCCATTGCTCTAGGTTCTGTATGTGAGCCAATCCCGCCGGGGACGACCGCGGAGCGCGGCAGTGCACGAGGCGATCCTGGAAGCCACCCGGTCGCTCCTCGTGGAAGCCGGCTATAGCGGAGTCTCGATGGACAAGGTCGCCGCGATCGCCGGCGTGGCTACCCAAACGGTGTACCGACGGTGGCCGTCGAAAGGTCCCCTGGTCGCCGAGGCGGTCATGCAGGCCTACGACCAAACCGACTTCACGCTTCCCGACACGGGAGACACGGTCGAGGACTTGAGAAGCTGGATGCGCGCGTACGCCGAAATCGGTTCGGCCGCTGCCAATGTCGCCCTCATCCGCGCTCTCGCCGCCGCCGCTGCCGAAGACCTGAGCGACCGCGACACCCTCTACCAGCAACTCACCGGCCGTTTCCACCAGGCAGTTGCAGACCGGTTACGCGTCGGAATCTCGAAGGGCCAGATTCGGGGGGATGCCGACGTCGAAGCTGCCACCGATGCATTGATCGGAGCCCCGCTCTACCGCATGCTCAGTGTGACGACCTCGGCGGAGGAAACGACCGAACGCTACTACGCGCTGATAGACACGCTGATGTGCGGCATCTCGACGCCGAAGTGAGCCGAGCAGAAAGCGACCAGCGCTGCGCTCCAAGGCCGACAGGCACTAGACAACGCGATAGGTCACGGGTGTGCTGCCGAATGCTGTTGGGCGGCTTGACGAGCGAGCCTATCGTTGTGGATCTTGACGAGTTCGCGGAACCCGAGCCTGTGGTACTTCGGTATCGGTTGGATGCCCCACACGTCCTGCGCGGTGGCCTTGCCCTCAGCGCCCTCGGGCGGTCCGAAGGGCGGGTACGGGTACTTGCACTCCAGGGTGTCGTTGGAGTAGCGAATCTTGAGCAGCTCGCTGCAGATTTGGGTGAGGCTCAGCGTGGGATAGCCGTAATAGACCGCCATGAACGGCAGCGTGAACGCGCCTTCGATGACCAAGGCGACCAGACATACCAGCACCGCCCGTTTGATCCATTTGTGCATTCGCGCGTAGTACGGAGTGGTCCCCGGCTCGAGACCAGCGGTGGGTTCTTGCTCTTCGGTGGGGGTCGGTGCGGTCATGGCATCGCTCCTTGCGACCTAGTCGGTGAAGATTTCTCGGTTGACGGTGTGGAGATAGGGAATGGCGAGGAAGGGGGTGATGTAGAAGATGTCGTAGAGCCACCAGCCGATGACCGGGAAGACGACACCGGCGTAGCGCACGTCGGCGAACATGGTCATGTTGAACACGTAGGCCGACCAGATCACCACGCCCATCCAGCAGGTGACGACCATCCACTGATGCCCCCACCGCTTCATCTGCAGGAATCCGATCGCCGCGGCCACCCGCATGGAGAACACCGTGAGGATCAGTCCTGCCACGTAGGCTTTTTCGCCCGGCCCCGCCGCACCGCCGATCCAGAGCTCGTTGTAATGCCAGAAGTAGCCCGCATCAAACATGTTGCCCCAGCCCACCATCAGCACCCGGTTGATCAGCGTGTGGTTGGCGACCAAGTCCAGGGCCCAGCCCAGACTGTTGAGCATTCCGTCGATCAGGACCAGATAGCCGATCAGCGTCACGATCATGGGCCGGACCGAGAGGCCGGCGCGCAGCGCTTGGCGCTGCAGCCACACCCCACGCATGAAGATCGGAAACCCGATGAGGCCCGGCGCCCACATGCCCATTAGGGCGGCGCCGACGATCATCCACTTGTCGGCGCGACGCTGCGCTTGGCGCGATTCGTCGTGGTGATCCTCGAAGCCGACCGCCCTCGCCGGCCGTGCGGCAACGGGATTCACAGATCCCACCACCCGCGGGCGAACGACATGTACAGCTGGATGCCGAACATCACCAGCAGGTAGCCGTAAATGAAAATCTGGAAGACGATGAGCGCCCTCTTGCGCTTTTGTTCCTGTTGGTCCATGCCGGACTCCTTTCTTAGGGGGTTGCGTTTGGGGCGTCGGTGGCGGCCAGGCTGGCTGCCGCGACTTCGCGTAGACCGTCGGTGACCGCGCCGTCGGTGCTCAGTGGCGCGAGGATGCACGCGTCGGCGGCATCGAATTCGGTTGCGCCGGCAGCGATCAGGTGCGCGGCCGTGACCAAGACCCTGGTCGACGGCGGCTCGAAGTGGAAGGCTTCGTCGGCGGTGCGGATGGCAACCGCGCATTCGACCAACCGCCGCGCCGTCGCGATGGGAATCGCGGCTTCGGCGGCAATCACTTCGCTCTCCCGCTCGGGTGGCAGATACCTCATCGTGAGAGTGACGAACCGTTGGCGGAAGGATGGTTTGAGCTCCTTGAGCGAGCTGCGGTACGCCGGGTTGTAGGAACACACCAGCATGAAGGTGTCCGGCGCGGTTACGACTTCGCCGGCTCGATCGAGATAGAGCGACCGGCGGTGATCGGTGAGCGAATGCAGGATGGCCAGCGAGTCGTGGCGAGCTTCGACGACTTCGTCGAGGTAGCAGATCGCGCCGGCTTTGACGGCGCGGGTCAGCGGGCCATCGGTCCAGACCACGTCGCCGCCCGTCACCATGAAGCGGCCGACGAGATCGGAGCTGGTGAGGTCGTCGTGGCAACTGATGGTGACGACCGGTCGTTGCAACAGCTGGCCCATGTGTTCTACGAAACGGGTCTTGCCACATCCGGTAGGGCCGGTGAGCATCACGGGCATGTGCTGGCGAAAGGCCTGCTCGAACAGCTGGACTTCGTTGCCGTTTGCGAAATAAAGTTCGGTGGCGGCGGCGTTCATGCGGCGACCAGTTCACGGTGGACGTGAGCCAACACCCTTGGGAGCTCCTCTACCCGTCGGATCCGTTGCGACCGTCGGGGCCCGAACACCTCGGGAAGGGGATCGACACGGGTCGGGCCCACCCCGACGTAATACATCGATACCCCCGCATCGTTGGCCTCCTCGACGGCGTGCGCGGCATCCGCCCAGGCGTAGCGGCCTTCATAGCCTTCGTCGGAGATGAGGCCGTCGCCGATGACGATCAGCAGGCGCCGCTCGGAGGGCTGCGCCAGGAGTCGGCTCGTCAAGTGGCGCAGTGGCGCGCCGAGTCGCGTGTATCCACGGGTGGACAGGCCCAGCCCGCTGGGAGCCACCAGCTGGCGGTCTTCGAAGTCCTTCAGACACTGCACTTCGACTCGGTGGCGGGTATTGCCGGTGAACACGAAGACACCATGACGCTCGCGGGCCAGCGTCATGGCCCGCGAAAGCGCATCGGCACAAGCTAATTCCAGTTGGAAGATTCGCCCGCCGTGTACCCCCAACGACGAACTGCCGTCGAGCAGCAAAGCCGTGGTGACGTCGCGGCTGCTCGGCAGCAGCTCGCGGAAAAGCTTCGGCTCCTTGGCTTCGCCGGTGGTCATGTCGATGTAGTGGTTGACATACTGGTCGACGTCGAGGTCGGAGCCGTCTTCGAGGCCGTTCGTCATCGCACGGTGGGTGTGTTCTTCGAACCACTTGCGGACGTCGACGGCAACCGGCACCGGACGGCGGATGCGCCCGCCGTCGGCATGCTCGATCACGGCGACGTGGTCGCGCATGAAACGCTTTGTCCACATGTTCCATTCGGGATAGGGGATCCCGGGCCGGTGTTCTGGCGTGACGTCGAGATCGTTGTCCTGCGGCCGGCTCGGTGGCGGCAAATTGGGATTGCGGACGCCGCCGTCGCCGCCGACGGGAACCGAGTACGGCCGCGGACGGCGCTTTTGCGTTGTGGTCCATGGCATCCGGCCGAAGCTGCGGCGCAATCTGTCGGTCAAGCCCTGCGGCATCGTGTAGGCCAACGGTAGCTCGCCTAGCAGCGGATGAATCGGCAAAGCCCGCTCCGTGGCGGCCAGCGCAATTGCATGGTTGAGCATCTGCTCCGCGCTCGTATCGCCGGGCTCGGAAGGGACTTCGGGAAGTACCCGGTGCAGCTCGGATAGCAGGCCCGGCCACCGCGACGCTATCCAGCCGAGCGCGACACCGGCCTCGACAAGGGTGAGCGCACGCAGCTCCCGAGCGGACAACTCGTTCAGCCGATATTCGATGACGCGTTCCTTCGATGGCGAACATTGCAGGGCCACACCGCATGTCAGGGTTCTGCGTGTCCAATCGGAGGTCGCGGGGTAGGGGACATGCACGAACGTGAGCGCTGCATTCAGGCCGAAGCCACGCCGTTCACCGGTGATAAGCCGGACGCCCTCGCGACGTTGATCACTGAGCGCGACCGCCGTCACGGAGCAACTCCGCTCCAGCGCGATTGCGGGAGAATCTTCAGCCATTGACCGCATTCCCCGCGCTTCCGCCGCCCGGTTCACCGCTCAGAACGTGCCGATGTTGGAGAACAGCCAATACCAGAACCAGATGATCAGTCCGGTGCCGCCCCATGCGGCGACATACCGAAGGATCTCCCATAGATAAGCCACGATTTGACCTCCTTGACGACGGGGATTCAGCAACGTGATGCGTGGATCGGATCTGCCGTCTGTGCCGCCCGATAGTTCGGCAACATAATTTCTGACGCACCGAAATTACGCGGCGATCGCCGGATTCGCCTGGATTCGCCAGGCAAATCCGGTCGTCGAGCAAGACGTGCGGCATCTCAGTCGGAGAAGAGTTCGCGATTGACGGTGTGCAGGTAGGGGATGGCGAGGAATGGAGTGATGTAGAAGATGTCGTAGAGCCACCAGCCGACGACCGGCAACACGACGCCGGCGAAGCGCACGTCGGCGAACATGGTCATGTTGAAGACGTAGCCGATCCAGATCACCACGCCCATCCAGCAGGTGACGACCATCCACTGATGGCCCCAGCGCTTCATCTGTAGGAAGCCGATGGCAGCGGCGATGCGCATCGTGAACACCGTCAGGATGAGTCCGACTTCCCAGGCTTTTTCACCCGGGCCCGCCGCGCCGCCGACCCACAGCTCGTTGTAATGCCAGAAATAACCGGCATCGAACATGTTGCCCCAACCGTTGAGCAGCACGCGGGCCAGCAGAGTGTGATTTGCCACCAGGTCAAGCGCCCACCCGACGGTGTTGATGGCGGCGTCGATGATAACGAGATAGCCGAGCAACGTGACCAACATCGGCCGAACGGAGAGGCCATCGCGTAGGGCCCGGCGCAGCAACCGGACTCCCCAGAGGAACAACGGTAACCCGAAGACGCCCAGGGCCGCGGTACCGATCAGGAGACTGCCGGAGATAAGCCATTTGTCGGCCTGACGCTGTGCGAGTTGCGACCGTTCCATGTGCTCGTCGATTGTCAGACCGTAGGCCGGGCCGGTTGAGCGGGCGGCTGTGGCGACGGCGGTATCACGCTGATGAAGCTTCGGCAGATTCACGAACCCTCCCGTCATCAACGCTGATTGGATCGGCGTGTGCACTATAACAGGCTGACTTCAGTCAGCAAAATGCGTGTTGGCGCCGCCCAGCGTGCTGCCGTCGATCCGATGCCGATGGCCAATTCTCATGAACTGGGTAGGGATATAACCGGAGCGTCAGCGAACGGCACCGCTCCCCACGCCTGGGCTTTTAGAGGTTGGTGCTGACAGCAGTCAGGCTGAGATGCGTTGAGGCATCGTTCGCACGCCCCGTCATTTCACGCACAACCGCTCTTTCGAGGTCGGCGGTGTGCTCAGTGCCGTCCGGAGAAGTGTTGCCGTTGCTCGGCACGCTCCGTTAGGGCTGCAAGCTTCGCAACATCCTGGCGACGTAGTCTTCGAGCAAGGTGTGGCCGGTGGGCCAATGGTTAGTGGTGATCAACAGGGCGTAAAGGCCGAGTAGGAAGAACACCGCACTGTTCATGGGATTGACGTCCGGATCGGTCTCACCGCGTTCTTGCGCCCGCGCGATCTCCTGGGCGACCAAGACGATCAATGGGTGATCCGTGCCATCCTCGGTCTGTGGACGGGTTTGGGAGAAGTGCAGTGCGAGAAAGTCATTGAAGAGCCGGTCGCCTAGCCGGCGCTCCAAACCGACCACCAAGCGGACCGCCTCGTTCAATGCGGAAACAAGGTCGTGCTTGGACTTCAAGAATTGGGCGAACTGCTTGGCTATCCGGTCCTCTTCGCGGCGTTCCAGCTCCAGCAGCACGTGCTCCTTGGTGGGGAAGTGGAAGAAGAAGGTGCCGTGGGCCACTCCCGCCGCGGCCACGATGGCACTGACGTCGGCCTCGGCCATACCGGCGCGGGCAAATTCGGCGATCGCGGCGCCCATCAATCGCTCCCTCGTCTGCAGGCGCTTCGCCTCGCGTGTCGACAGCCGGTCCGTCACAGCCATTTGTTCCTCACGGTTGACCTGACTCATGCAAGACGTTCGAGGGTAACTGCGTCATTATGCCGTGTTCCCGTCAAAAATGCTTGTATAACTTGCGCATTGTTCGATGGCGCTGGTCGCTACAGATTCTGGCTCCGCAAATTGATTGACTTTAGTCAGCAGGATTCCTAAATTGAACGGCGCACACCACGCGCGATCGAAGGGGACCGGCATGGCGCTGGAGCAGTTCCGGCTGGATGGACAGGTTGCGATCGTCACGGGCGCCGGGAAGGGCGTCGGGGCGGGCATCGCCCGGGTGTTGGCGGAGGCGGGCGCCACGGTTGTGGGAACCGCGCGTACCGAGGCGGATATCGTTGGCACAATTGAGGGTATCGAAGCGGCGGGCGGCAAGGGGCTGGCGCTCGTCGCCGATGCGATGAGCCGTCCCGACGGAGAACGGGTCGTGAATACGGCCATGGAGCGCTTCGGCCGCATCGATATCCTGGTCAACAACGTCGGCGGGTCGACGTACGCCCGGTTTCTGGACATCACCGACGAAGACTTCCGGCACACCTTCGACTGGTGTGTGACATCGGCCTTCATCATGAGTCAGCTGGCGGCCCCGCACATGCTCACCGCCGGGCACGGTTCCATCATCAACATCTCGTCGGGCTCGGCGCGGTTCGGTATCCGGGCACTGACCGCCTATTGCGTCGCGAAGGGCGGACTCGAAGCGCTCACACGTGCCATGGCACAGGAACTCGCCCCGAAGATTCGCGTCAACGCCATCGCCCTGGGATCATTCGCCACCGATGGCCTGAAGGGCAGCCTGGATCTGATGCCCGGGTCGCTGGAGAAGATGCAAGAAGCCACGCCGCTGCATCGGCTGGGCGACGTCGAGGATCTCGGCCGGCTCGCAGTGTATCTGTGCACCAGGGACTGTTACGCGACCAACGCGACCTTTCACGTCGACGGCGGCATCGACTCCAACAATTCGCCGCTGCCAATACCCGACTACTGACCCTGCGCGGCGATCAAACGCGTCATCATGGTGCATCACCGGCCGCTGGAAGGGCGAAGGTAACCGTGCGCAGAGTCATTCAATTCTCCACCGGCAATGTGGGCCGCCATTCGTTGCGGGCCATCATCGGCAGACCAGATCTCGAACTGGTCGGTGTGCACGCCGCCGGCGCCGAAAAGATCGGCCAGGACGCGGCGCGGCTGTGCGGACTGGACCAACCGACCGGCATCATCGCCACCGACGACATCGACGCGCTGGTGGCCCTCGGCGCCGACTGCGTGGTTTACACATCCCAAGGCGAAACCCGACCGATGGAAGCCATCGAACAGATGGCCAAGTTCCTTGCTGCGGGCACCAACGTGGTCGGCACGTCGATGGTCTGGCTGGTCACACCCCGCCATGCCGACGACTGGCTGCGGGAGCCCTTGGTGCGTGCCTGTGCTGCCGGTAACACCTCGCTGTACGTGAACGGCATCGACCCCGGCTTCTCCGGCGATACGCTGGTGCACTCAGCGGCCAGCCTGACCACCCGGGTCGATTCGATCACCGTGCAGGAGATCTTCGACTATGGGAACTACGATGACGCCGAGTTCACCGGAGCAGCAATGGGTTTCGGAACAACGGCGGACGACGATTCGCCGATGATGTTTCTGCCCGGGGTGATCGTGTCGATGTGGGGCGGTCAGGTCCGCAGCCTGGCCGACAACCTGGACATCAAACTCGACGACGTGCGTCAGCGCGTCGAACCTTGGTACACGCCAGAACGAATCGACTGCACAATGATGACGGTCGAGCCAGGACAGATGGCCGCGGTGCGCTTCGCCACCGAGGGGGTGCGTGACGGCAAGCCGGTGATCACCCTCGAACACGTGACCAGACTTACCTCGGCCGCAGCGCCCGACTGGGAGTTTCCGCCCGACGGGCATACCGGCGTCCACCGTGTGGTCGTGGAGGGCGAACCGCGGGTGGAGATCAACACCCACGTTTCGCACCCTCTCTTGGATTCCACTGATGCCGGCTGTATCTCGACGGCGGGCCGGGCCGTGAATGCGATCGACTGGGTGTGCCGCGCGCCGCAGGGGCTCATCGGTGTGGAGGACATCCCGCTGTCCGCGACGATGCGTGGCCTGATGTGGAACGAGCGATAGGGCTTACAGCGGCCAGCTGCTCGGCCCAATCTCGTAACGCAGCGCAGCGGCCGGCGGCAAGTGCTGTCGTTGGTTGACCGCAATCGCATCGACGACTAGTGCGACATAGCGTCGCCAGCCGTCACTGCCCGCATCCATCGTTGACAGCACGCTGAAGAGCATCGCGATCAGGCGGGGTAGGTCGTCGGCGACCAGGTCGGCGCGGATGGTGCCGACCCGCTGACCTTCTCGGGCAAGCTCGCCGAGCGCCTCGTTAAGCGAAACCGAGATGTCTGAAGTGAGCGCCCCGGCCCGGCGCGCGGCAGTCAGCAGGTTGTGTTCGCGGGCCCCCAATGAAATAGCCGCGTCGATCAGCTGAGTGAGACCACGCAGTGGATCCTTCGCGTGGCGGGCGGCGTCGATCACCGGGGTGAGGTCCTCGGCGATGCTTTGATCCAGGGCGGCCCGGACCAGGTCGGCCTTCGCCGGGAACCTGCGGTACAGGGTTCGCTCACCCACTCCCGCCCGGCGCGCGACCGCTTCCACCGGGGCATCGGGCCCCAATTCGCCATAGACCTCGCGCGCCGCGCGCAGGATGCGCTCGACGTTGCGTGCCGCGTCCGCCCGCAACGGCCGGTCTTCAATCGCGGTCATGGTGACAGCCTAACTGACAGTTGACTGCCAACAAGCGGAGCTTTACGCTCTACAACTGGCAGACAACTGACACTTAACGGGAAACGCGGGTTATGTCAACAGCTTCCAGATCCTCCGGATCCGCAGGCGCCTGCCCTGACGCCGAACTCCCGGTGCTACCGGTGCCCCGGCCTGGACACTGCCCGCTCGCGCCGCCACCCGAGTTCGCGGACTGGCGCGAACAACCCGGGCTGCGACGCGCGATGTTCCAGGGCAATCCGGTCTGGGTGGTCAGCCGCTACCGGGATATCAGGGCGGCGCTGGTCGATCCGCGCTTGTCCGCGAAGACCATCCCGGACTCCATCATGCCGACGGACGCCGACAACAACGTCCCGGTGATGTTCGCTCGGACCGACGATCCCGAGCACCATCGGATCCGGCGAATGATGACCAGCAACTTCACTTTCCGGCGGTGCGAATCGATGCGACCGCACATCCAGGAAATGGTCGACCACTATCTCGGCCAGATGATCGCCAACGGTGCGCCGGCCGATCTGGTGCACGAATTCGCCTTGCCGGTGCCGTCAATGGTGATCGCACTGTTGCTGGGAGTGCCACCCGAAGACCTCGAACTCTTCCAGCACAACACCACGACCGGCCTCGACCAGAAGTCCTCCGACGCGGACAAGGGCCAGGCGTTCGGGGCCATGTACGCCTATATCGAGGAGCTGGTGGAACGCAAAGAGCGCGAACCCGGCGACGACCTGATCAGCCGCCTGGTCACCGAATACGTGGCGACGGGCCAACTCGACCGTGCCACTACGGCCATGAACGCTGTGATCATGATGCAGGCGGGCCACGAAACCACCGCCAATATGATCTCCTTGGGAACGGTTGCGCTGCTGGAACATCCGGACGTATTCGAGCGACTCGGACAAACCGGCGACCCTGCCGTCATCGCGAATATCGTCGAAGAACTGATGCGCTACCTCACCATCGTGCACAGCCAGGTCGATCGCGTGGCGACTGAAGATCTGATGATCGGCGGTGAGCTGATTCGCGAGGGGGAGTTCGTCATGATGAGCCTGCTCGCGGGGAACTGGGACGCCGAATTCGTCGACAATCCCGAATCCTTCGACGCCGACCGAAACACCCGCGGACACTTGGGCTTCGGGTACGGCGTGCATCAATGCATCGGAGCGAACCTGGCGCGCGTCGAGATGCAGGTCGCGTTCGCCACGCTGGCGCGCCGACTGCCCGGGCTGAAGCTGGCGGTGCCGCCGGAGAAACTGAGATTCAAAGAGGCTCACATCTACGGCATGAAAGAGCTTCCGGTCACCTGGTGAGGGCCGCCATGCGATTCGACGATCAGGTAGCCGTAATCACCGGTGCCGGCGGCGGATTGGGCAGACAGTACGCGCTGCTGCTGGCCTCTCGTGGCGCGCGCATCGTGGTCAACGACGTCGGCGGCTCGGTGACCGGGAACGGCTCCGACGCCGCAGTGGCGAACGTGGTCGTCGACGAGATCCGCCGGCAGGGCGGCGAGGCCGTCGCCGACGACCACAGCGTTACGAGTCACGAAGGTGCGGAGGCGATCATCGACACGGCCCTGCGCGCCTGGAGCCGCGTGGACATCCTGATCAACAACGCGGGCATCGTCGGCGACGCGCCGTTCGAGGACATGACCGCCGATCGCCTCGCGCCCCTGGTCGATGTGCACCTGAACGGTGCCTTTTACGTAACCCGGCCTGCGTGGCGGGCCATGCGGGAGCGGCGCTACGGCCGCATCCTCAACACCTGCTCGGCCGCCGGAATCCTTGGCGCCGAGCGCATGAGCAACTACGGCGCGGCGAAAGCCGGGCTGGTCGGCCTCACCCGGGTGCTGGCCGCCGAGGGTGCCGCGCACGGCATCAAGGTCAACGCCATTGCGCCGATCGCCTACACCCGGATGCTGACGCACTCGCTGGACGGCGCCGGCCCGCAGGATGACCCGGCGGCGCGGGCGGTATTGGATGACCTTGTGGCCCAATACCTTCAGCGGCTGGACCCGGCGCAGGTCGCGCCGGTGGCGGCCTTCCTGACGCACCGGGAATGCCCGGTCTCCGGCGAGATCTACACGGTCGGCGCCGGACATGTCGCCCGCTTCTTCATCGGCCGGACTAAAGGTTTCTATGATCCCGGGCTGTCGATCGAGGATGTGCGCGACCATCTCGATGAGATCCGCGACGAAGCCGGCTACACGGTTCCCCGTGGGCCCGCCGACGAGATGACCGAGCTCTTTGCAACCATCATGAACAGCTGAACGCCGCGCCGACGCCGTCTGGTGCCGGCGCCGGCTTCAGGCAGCCGTACGCCTCGATGCCGGCGGGGCTCAATCGGGCGGCCGACTGACGGGCGTAGTTCACGCAATACAGCCCGGTTTGATCGGCGCGGCAACGATAGTCACCGAATGACAGCGAGTCACCGTTCGCCAGCTCGGAACCGTTGCCGTTGATGAACGGACCGGGATCGGCGCGCGACGCGCCCACCTGCAGGCTCGTCCCGTCGAAGGTCACCCATCCGCCCTGCCAGTTGCCGTACGACGTCGGGGGAGCGGGTGGTGGGTTGGTCAGGCTGACCAGGCAGACCATTGCGCCGCCGGTGTGCTTGGAGTCGGTCATGCACGGAACTTTGCCGACCGCCGCGGTGAAGGCGATGTCGTCGCCGAGTGGCGTGGTCGCACCGTCGCGAATCGCGTCGTGATAGCGACCCGGATCCGCGGGGCGGCCCGCCTCGATCCAGGCGATGACGTCGGAGATCGGGGCGCCGGGAGCGGGCGCGGCGTTCGGGGCCGGTGGTTTGCCTCCCGATGGTGTGGTGGCAGCGGTCGTGGAGGCATGAGTTTGCTGGGACTGGCCGCCGACGGTATGAGAGCACCCGGCGACCAGTAACGACGCTGCCAACAGCGCGGCGATCCGCATCCAGTCAGGCTAACCGCCGTGCGGTCTTAATAAGGCGCTGCGCGCGCGTTACGCCCGCCATGTCGGCTAACGTCGGGTTATGCATCAGCGCACCGTCCGCGCACGCACGACCATCGGCACCGTGGAAGGTTTCACCCGCGACGGCGTCCACCGCTGGCGATCCATCCCGTACGCCCGGCCGCCGGTCGGGCCGCTGCGATTGCGGGCGCCCCGGCCGGCGCAACCCTGGTCGGGGGTGCGACACTGCCACGGCTTCGCCAACTGCGCGCCGCAGCAGCGCCGCTACACAATGCTCGGGGTCGGCCGCTACCAGCCGATGGGGGAGGACTGCCTCACCCTCAACGTCGTCGCCCCCGAGGCGGCCGCCGAAGAGCCGTTGCCCGTCATGGTCTTCATTCACGGCGGCGGTTACATCCTGGGCAGCTCGGCCACGCCGCTCTACGACGGCGCGGCGCTGGCACGCCGCGGTTGCGTATACGTCTCGGTGAACTACCGACTGGGTGCGCTGGGATGCCTGGACCTGTCGTCGCTTTCGACGCCGGACATCGCCATCGACAGCAACTTGTTCCTGCGCGACCTGGTGATGGCTTTGCGCTGGGTGAAAGACAACATCTCCGCGTTCGGCGGCGACCCCGACAACGTCACGATCTTCGGGGAGAGCGCGGGCGCGCACATCACCGCCACCTTGTTGGCGGTGCCGGCCGCCGAAGGGCTGTTCGCGCGGGCCATTTCGGAAAGTCCGGCCGCCGGCATGGTCCGCTCGCGAGAGACCGCCGCGGAATTCGCGACGCGCTTCGCCGCGCTGCTGGGCGCGCGCCCGCAGGACGCCGCCGAAGTGCTGATGCAGGCGTCAGCGGCGCAACTGGTGGACGCCCAGCACCGGCTGATCGACCACGGCATGGAGGATAGGCTGGGCGCCTTTCCGATCGGCCCGGTCGCCGGCGACGACGTCGTGCCCATCGATCCGGTCGAGGCGATGCGCGGAGGGCACGCGCACCGGGTGCCGCTCATCGTGGGCACCAACGCCGAAGAAGGGCGCCTGTTCACCCGGTTCCTCAAAATGCTGCCGACCAATCAAACGATGATCGAAGAACTGCTGGCCGACACGGAACCGGCTGCGCGCGAACGTATTACGTCCGCATACCCGGATTACCCCGCGCCGTCGGCATGCATCCAGCTCGGCGGCGACTTCGCGTTCGGTTCGGCGGCCTGGCAGATCGCGGAGGCCCACAGCGCGCACGCGCCCACCTATCTCTACCGGTACGACTACGCCCCCCGCACGCTGCGCTGGTCGGGCTTGGGTGCCACCCATGCCACCGAGTTGCTGGCCGTCTTCGACGTCTATCGCACCCGATTCGGCGCGCTGTTGACCGCCGCGGCCGATCGGCGCGCTGCGCTGCGGGTCAGTAATCAGGTGCAGCGTCGGTGGCGATCCTTCAGCCGCCACGGCGCCCCGGGCGACGACTGGCCCACCTATACGACCGCCGACCGCGCCGTCATGGTCTTCGACCGCAAGAGCCGCGTCGAGTTCGATCCACATCCGCACCGCCGGATTGCCTGGGATGGCTTCTCCCTGGCGCAGTGACCTGGCACGCTGACCCTCATGCATGCCGACACCGCAGAAGTCATCGAACGACCCGGCAACCTCACCGCCGCATGGCTGGAATCGGCGATCGGCCGTGGACCCATCGCCGATTTCTCCGTCGAGCGCATCGGCACCGGGCAGATGAGCGAGTGCTACCGCATCCGGCTCAGCTACGCCGAGGCCGCGGCGTCTCCCGGCAGGCCCGAGTCGGTGGTGCTCAAGGTGGCGGCCACCGACCCCGTGAGCCGGCAAACCGGGCTTGCCCTTGGTCTCTACGAGCGGGAGGTGCGCTTCTACGGCGACATCGCGCCACGCCTGGGCGGGCCCATAGCGCCCTGCTACCACGCCGCCGTCGATACCTCGACGGGCGCGTTCGACCTGTTGCTGGGTGATGCCGGGCCGGCCGTCGTCGGGGACGAAATCGCCGGTGCGACAGCCGAACAGGCGCGCCTCTGTGTCGTCGAGCTGGGGCGGCTGCACGGGCCGCTGCTCGGCGACGCCGCGTTGGCCGAAGCCCCGTGGCTGAACCGCGAATCACCGCTCAACCAGGCGATGATCGCCCCGCTGTATGCCGGGTTCATCGACCGCTACGGTGACCAGATTGCGCCGGAACACCGCATGGTGTGCGAACGCCTGGTCGCGTCCTTTGACGGCTACCTGGCCGCCGAGTCGGCGCCGGACCGGATCCGTGGGCTGATGCACGGCGACTACCGCCTGGACAACCTGTTGTTCGGCACCGCCGGGGCCGACCGCCCGCTGACGGTCGTCGATTGGCAGACGGTTTCCTGGGGGCCGGCCATGACCGACCTGTCGTACTTCCTCGGCTGCGCGCTGCCGACCCCAGATCGCCGGGAGCAGTACGACGCGTTGTTGCGGGCCTACCACGAGGCGCTGGGGCCTACGGCGCCCCTCACGCTCACCGACGTCGCCGAAGGTGTTCGCAGGCAAAGCTTTTTCGGTGTGATGATGGCGATCGTCTCCTCGATGCTGGTGGAACGCACCGAGCGCGGCGACCGGATGTTCATGACGATGCTGCAACGGCACGGTGATCACGTGCTCGACACCGACGCGCTGGCGACGCTGCCCGCCGCGCAGACGCCCGAACCCCTGCGGCCCACGGAGGAGGACGAAGGCGCGCACGCGCCGACCGCCGAACCGCTGTGGAGTGAGAGCTGGTACGCCGACTTCGCCGATGTGGCACAGGGATTGGGCGGCTGGTTCCGCCTCGGCCTGATCGCCAACGAGCAGAAGGCGTGGGTGCACGCGCTGCTGTGCGGCCCCGACATGCCCACCGTGGCCGTCGACGCGCAAGTACCGCTGCCGGCGGATCCGTGGGAAGTGCGCAGCGATTCCTTCGAGCTCGGCCACTGTGCGACCACACCGTTGCAGACGTACCGCGTCGACCTGCACGCGCGCGCTCAGGCTTACCGTGATCCGTCGGCGTTGTTGCGCGGGGAGCCCGGCGCCCCCGTCGAGATGACGATGAGCTTGGTGTGGACCACCGACGGGGTCCCGTACAAGTACCGGTTGACGACGCGTTACGAGATCCCGTGCCGGGTCTCGGGCACGGTCACCATCGATGACGCCGGCTACCGCGTCGAGTCGGTCCCCGGACAGCGCGATCACTCGTGGGGGGTGCGCGACTGGTGGAGCATGGACTGGATTTGGAGCGCGCTGCATCTGGACGACGGGACCCATCTGCACGGCGTCAACATCCGCATTCCCGGCGCCCCGGCCTTCAGCATCGGCTACTCCCAGGACGCGCAGGGATCCGTCACCGAGCTGGAAACGGTGGATTCCCGAGAGTCCTTCGGCGCCAACGGGTTACCCCTGGGCGCCACCTTGGCGCTCGAACCCGGCGAGGTCACCGCGGACGTCGAGGTGCGCGGCCAGGCGCCGGTACGTCTGACCGCCGCGGAGGGGCGGGTCAGCCAGTTCCCGAGGGTCTGGGCGACCGTCCGGACGGCCGACGGACGCAACGGCGTCGGCTGGCTGGAATGGAACCGCAACCTCGCCGAACGGTCCGAGTGAGCGGACGGACTCCCGTCGTGGTGATGGGTGTTTCGGGATCGGGGAAATCGACCGTGGGGATGGCGCTCGCGCGACGCTTGCGGGTCCCCTTCGTCGATGCCGACACCCTGCACCCGCCGGCCAACATCGCCAAGATGGCGTCCGGTGAACCGCTGGACGACGACGACCGCTACCCCTGGCTGGAAACGGTCGGGCAGTGGTTGGCCGGCCACCGCGACGGAGGCGTGGTGAGTTGTTCGGCGCTCAAGCGCAAATACCGCGACCAGTTGCGCGCACACTGCCCGCAGGTCGAATTCCTGCATCTCGCCGGTTCACCGGCACTCATCAGCGCCCGACTGGCCGCCAGGACGGCTCATTTCATGCCGGCCGCGCTGCTGCGCTCCCAATTCGACGCGCTGGAGCCGCTCGGCCCCGGCGAGGCCGGCGCGACGGTTGATGTCGGCCAGGGCGTCGATGCGATCGTCGACACCTATCTGCGCGGCGACGCGTGAGCCCTCAGGAAAGCTTGCGGCGACCCGTCTTGACCTGCTCACCGAGTCGTTCGCGCGCGGTGTCGGCCAGGTAGCCACCGCGAGCGCGGGCCGTGTCCGCGAGGTAGATGCCGCGCGCGCGGGCGGTGTCGGCGAGGTCCTCGCCGCGGTCCAGTGCCGTGCTCGCCAGGTCCTCACCGCGCTTGCGCGCCTTCTTGGCCAATTTCTCGCTGCGCTTGCGGGCCTTCTTCGCCAGCGGCGCTGCCCAGTCGGCGGCTTCGTCGGCGAGTTCTTCACCGCGCTTGCGCGCCTTCTTCGCCAGCGGCGCGGCTCGCTCGGCCGCCTCGTCCGCCAGCTCCTCGCCGCGTTTGCGGGCCTTTTGGGCCAGCGGCTTGCTCCGTTCGGCGGCCGTGCTGGCGAATTCGCGACCGCGTTCCAGCGCGGCCTCCGCGTACGGCGCGCCTCGTTCGGCCGCCGTGCTGGCCAGTTCACGGCCGCGTTCGGCGCCGATCTGCAGGCCGTGCACGATCTTCTCGCTCAACTCCGAAAAGTCGGTATCGAAGTGGGCGTCGTCGGAGCCGGGGAGCGCCGACGACACTCGCTCGGAGAGCCGCTCGGCCGCCCGGCGGCCGCGCCACCCGAGTGACGGCTTGCCCGCCGTGTCGGCGGAAGCGATCAGCAAACCACCAACCAGGCTGAGGTCGGTGAGGAACTGCTGGCGTTTTTGAGCTTTGGCCTCCGGGTCGCTCTCGTTCCAGAACGAGTGCGCCCCGAGGTTGGCCGGTAGCACCGTGAACGCGAGAGCAGCCGAGGCGACGCGCGGCAGTTTGCCGGTGGCCAGCAGCAGACCGCCGCCGATCTGAACGGCCGCAGTGATTTGGGCGACCGTCTCGGGGTCACTCGGAATGTTGCCGCTCACCGAATTCGGCAGCGCCTGCAAACCATCCACCGCGGGCGCGGCGGCCGCCGCCGCCGATTTGGGGTTCAGCAGGGAATTGACTCCTTGGCCGATGAAAGCCACTGAAAGCAACGGGCGCGCGATTCTCCGGATCAACATGGCCGGTGGATTACCCGACTGGTTGGCGAACAAACCGTCCCACCCATACGCCCAGCTGAAGCGCCATGGTGGGCGACACCGATAGGGTGAAACGCGTGAGGGCGTTGATCGTGGTCGACGTGCAAAACGATTTCTGCGAGGGTGGCTCGCTGCCGGTGACCGGCGGTGCCGCCGTGGCGCCCGCCATCAACGACTATCTCGCCGGCGAGCCGGGCTACGGACACGTCGTAGCAACCCAGGATTTCCACGTCCAGCCGGGCGACCATTTCTCCGACCGACCCGACTATTCATCGTCGTGGCCACCGCACTGCATCGCCGGAAGTGCCGGCGCGGAGCTGCGGCCCGACCTCGACACCAGCCGGATCGAGGCAGTCTTCCGCAAGGGCGCCGATGCCGCGGCGTACAGCGGTTTCGAAGGCGTCGACCAGAACGGGACCCCGCTGTTGGACTGGTTGCGGGAGCGTGGGGTCGACGAGGTCGATGTGGTCGGCATCGCCACCGACCAGTGCGTCCGGCGCACAGCCGAGGATGCCGCGCGGGCGGGCCTGTCCACCAGGGTGCTGGTGAACCTGACCGCGGCCGTCTCGCCGGACTCGGCCGCCGAGGCGCTCCAGGCGATGCGGACCGCGGGCGTCGAAGTGGTCGGGGGTCCGTGATGGGGGTGGCGCCGGATCGGGCGCATCTCCTGGCCGCCGTCGAGCGCTCGCCGCAGGCGGCCGCCGCGCACGACCGCGCCGGGTGGGTGGCGTTGTTCACCGACGACGGCCGCGTGGAGGACCCGGTCGGGTCGCGGCCGCACGTCGGGCAGGAGCAGATCGGCCGGTTCTATGACACTTTCATCGGTCCGCGCGACATCAAGTTCCACCGCGACCTCGACGTCGTCGTCGACACCGTGGTGCTGCGCGACGTCGAGCTCGAGGTCGCGATGGGCTCGGCGATCACGATGTACATTCCCGCGTTCCTGCGCTACGACCTGCGAGACACCAACGGCGAGTGGCGCATTGGCGAACTGCGGGCCTATTGGGAACTTCCCGCGATGATGCTGCAATTCCTGCGAACCGGATCACGTGCGGTCGGACCCGCCCTGCAACTGTCGCGCAGTCTGTTGAGCAATCAGCGGATACGCGGCATGACCGGCTTCGTGACGGGATTCCGGCGGGTTGGTGCGCGGCACAAGAAGCTCGCCGAGGCATTCCTCGGTGCTGTCGCGCGTCAAGATCGGGTCGCGGCCGCGCGGGCGTTATCACCGGTCGCCACAATCACTCTCGGTGACCACGACGCCCTCGACCTCGCCGAACTCGTCGAGCAGTTGGACGGCGCCGGCGCCACCAAGATGATCGGCGCGGGCCCAACGGTGACGATGTCGGTCCACTCCAGTCGTGGACGGGGAATACTGTTCGCCGACATGGCCTGGCGGGGCGACGCCATCAACCGGGTCCGGTATTTTCCCGGCTGAGCGCGACCCGGGTCAACGCAGCACCATCAACGCCAGCGATGCCACCGACATGCACAGGTACGCGCCGGGAAACGCGATGTTGTACAGGACGCGGGCCCGCAGGTGGGTCACGACTGCGCCGACGAAGAACAGCACCAGGCCGGTGGCGGCGGCGATCCCCAACACGGGGAGGCCCACCAGGCCCACAATGAGCCCGGCCGCGCCGGCCAGCTTGACCGCCCCCAGCGCGGGCAACCACGAACGCGGCACCCCGACTTCGGCGGAATTCGCCAGGACGAAACCCGCCGGGATGAGATCGGCCACGGCGATCCCGGCGGTGCTGGCGGCGGTAACCAGCGTGACCGCAACGTATGCGGTGTTCATCTGCGGCAAACCCTTGCCGGACAGCCGTTTTTGCGGCGGCGAGCCGGATGGTCACCGCACGCACTACGGCGCACAATCGATAAGGTCATGGTGCTGGCCTCCTTTGCAACAGAGAGCTCGATGGACGCGGTCATCTTCTTGACGACTCCTGTGCGGAAAAGGTGACCCATGAGCGCCCCGAAAAATCTGTCGGATCTTGCCCAGCGTTTCGACGCGGACCGGCGACACCTGAGGTCGGTGGCGTTGCAGCTGCTGGGATCGGCGGCCGATGCCGACGACGCGGTTCAGTCGGCGTGGCTGAAGGCCAGCCGTGCGGATTTCGCCGCGGTCGACAACCTCACCGGCTGGTTCACCACGATCACCGCCCGCGAGGCCGTCGACCAGCTCCGGGCGCGCAAGCGACGTGCGGAACAGCCGCTAGCCACCCCCGACGAACTGGACCGGATCGCCGCGACCGCGTCGGCGTCAGCCGACGAGGAAGCGCTCCTGACGGAGTCGGTGAGCAACGCGCTGCTCGTGGTCCTCGACCGGCTCTCACCGGCGCAGCGGGTCGCGTTCGTCCTGCATGACGTGTTCGCCGTGCCGTTCGAGAGAATCGCCGGTCTGCTGGACCGGTCGCCGGAAGCCGCGAAGAAGCTGGCAAGCCGCGCGCGTGCGCGGGTGGCCCACCCGGGCGCCGAGCCCGAGCGCATCGCGAAGCACCTCGAGGTCGTCGAGGCGTTCCTCGCGGCTTCCCGCGGCGGTGATATCGCCGGCCTGCTCGCGCTGCTGGCCCCGGATGTGGTGCGCAGGGTCGATCGGGCACTGGTCCCCGACGACGTGCCGACCGAGCTGCGCGGCGCCAGGCAGGTCGCGGAGGAAACCCGTCGATTCGCTCTCCGGGCACGCGCCGGTGTGGTCGTGCTCATCGACGGGGCTCCGGGGATCGCGATCGCGCCACGCGGGCGCGCTGAGGCACTGCTGATGATCACCGTCGGCACCGACGACCGCATCCGCGCGATCGACATCATCGGGGACGCCGGCCGCGTTCGCCGAGCCGTGCTGGCCCTTCCGAGTTGGCCGCGCCAGCAACACCACAGCCGCTTCGGGTACCAAGGACAGGAGAAACCGCCGGTCGGCCGGCCGGCAACGGGGCGAGAACGGGAGCAACATGCTCGATAAGCCGTTCGGGCGGCGCGGGCTGCTGCGCGGGGCCGGCGCGCTCACCGCGGCGTCCCTGGCGCCGTGGGCCGCCGGCTGCGCTCCCGAAGAAGACGCGTTGACGTTCTTCTTTGCGGCCAACCCCGACGAACGCGATGCCAGGATCCGCATCGTCGACGAGTTTGCGCGCCGCCATCCCGATATCAAGGTCCGCCCGGTGCTTTCGGCTCCGGGTGTGATGCAGCAGCTGTCGACGTTCTGCGCCGGCGGTAGATGCCCGGACGTGTTGATGGCGTGGGACCTTACCTACGCCGAGTTGGCCGCCCGTGGCGTGCTGCTCGACCTCAACACCATGCTGTCCCGGGACCAGGCCTTCGCCGCTGAGCTGAAGTCGGACGGCATCGGGGCGCTCTACGACGCCTTCACGTTCAACGGAGGCCAGTACGCACTCCCGGAGCAATGGTCCGGAAACTACCTGTTCTACAACAAGCGGCTCTTCGCCGAGGCCGGGGTGCCGTCCCCGCCCAAGACGTGGCAGAACCCGTGGAGTTTCACCGACTTCTTGAACACCGCCACCGCACTCACCAAGCGGGATCGCTCCGGGCGGGTGACCCAGTGGGGCTTCGTGAACATGTGGTTCTCCTACTATTCGGCCGGGCTGTTCGCCATGAACAATGGGGTGCCGTGGTCCACCCCGCTGAAAAACCCGACCCACTTCAACTTCGACAACGACGCCTTCATCGAGGCGGTGCAGTTCTATGCCGACCTGGCCAACAAGCACAAGGTCGCGCCCAATGCGTCCGAGGTGCAATCGATGTCCACGCCCGACCTGTTCGCGGCGGGCAGGGCGGCCATGGCGATGGGCGGCCACTGGCGCTACCAGACCTTCATCCGGGCGGAGGGCCTGGACTTCGATGTCACCTCGTTGCCGGTGGGGCCACGCCGGCAGGGTCAGCCCGCCCACTCCGACATCGGTTCCACCGGATTGGCCATCTCCGCGAGCAGTCAACGCAAGGAGCAGGCATGGGAATTCGTGAAATTCGCGACCGGGCCCGTCGGGCAGGCGTTGATCGGTGAATCCAGTCTCTTTGTGCCGGTGCTGCAATCCGCGCTCGACTCGGCCGGCTTCGCCAAGGCTCACCAGCACGTCGGCAACCTCGCCGTCCTCACGCAAGGACCCGCGTACTCAGAGGGGCTGCCCGTCACCCCGTCCTGGGAGAAGATCGTCGCCTTGATGGACCGTAGCTTCGGGCCCGTGCTGCGTGGATCACGGCCCGCGACATCGCTGGCCAGTCTGTCGCCCGCCATCGACGAGGTGTTACGCACCCCATGACATCGGTCGATGCCACCACACGCACACTCGCGAAGGGCGCCGGTCCGTGGCGACGGCGGGCGCGCGCCGGCCGCCTTTTCGTGGCGCCGAATCTGGCCGCGGTCGCGGTGTTCATGCTCTTTCCGCTGGGATTCTCGCTCTACATGAGCTTTCAGCGGTGGGACGTCTTCCGGCCGCCTAAGTTCGTGGGCCTGAAGAACTTCCAAGAGCTGTTCACCTCGGACCCGCTCTTCCTCATCGCCATTCGCAACACCGTTGTCTTCACCCTCGGAACGGTCGTGCCGACTATCGTCGTCAGCCTGGTCGTGGCCGGCGTGCTGAACCGAAAGGTCAGGGGCATCGGCGTTTTCCGCACCATCGTCTTTATGCCGCTTGCCATCTCGTCGGTCGTCATGGCGGTCGTCTGGCAGTTCGTCTTCAACACCGACAACGGGTTGCTCAACATCATGCTGGGCTGGGTCGGGATCGGCCCGGTCCCGTGGCTGGTCGAACCCCGCTGGGCGATGGCTTCGCTGTGCGTCGTCAGCGTGTGGCGCAGCGTGCCGTTCGCCACCGTCATCCTGCTCGCGGCGATGCAAGGCGTTCCCGAGACCGTCTACGAGGCGGCCCGAATCGACGGGGCCGGCGAGGTACGGCAGTTCGTGTCCATCACGGTGCCGCTGATCCGTGGCTCGATATCGTTTGTGGGCGTCATATCGATCATCCACGCGTTCCAGGCTTTTGACCTGGTTTACGTCCTCAACGGCGCGAACGGCGGCCCCGAAACCGCTACGTATGTCCTGGGCATCATGCTCTTCCAGCACGCGTTCTCCTTCCTGGAATTCGGGTACGCGTCCGCGCTGGCGTGGGTGATGTTCGCCATCCTGCTGGTGCTGACCGTGGTGCAGCTGCGGATCACTCGGCAACGCTCTTGGGAGACTTCTCGTGGCCTCAGCTGAGCGGTTGTTCACCCGCAATGTCATTCGGACCCTGGTGGTCTACACCGCGCTGCTCGCCATCGCATGGTGCTGGCTGTTTCCGATCGCCTGGGCCGTGTCCGGCTCATTGAAGCGCGGCGGCGAGATCAGCGAGCCGAGGCTGCTACCGGCGCACCCGCGGTGGTCCAATTACACCGAAATCTTCTCGTTGATGCCGTTCGCGCGGATGTTCTTCAACACCGTGCTGTATGCCGGGTGCGTGACCGCCGGACAGGTGTTCTTCTGCTCGCTGGCCGGATACGCGTTCGCCCGGCTGCAATTTCGCGGTCGTGACACGTTGTTCGTGTTATACCTCGGCACGTTGATGGTGCCGCTGACGGTGACCGTGATCCCGCAGTTCATCTTGATGCGGACCGTCGGCTGGGTCGACACACCCTGGTCGATGATCGTGCCGGGCTTGTTCGGCAGCGCATTCGGCACCTATTTGATGCGGCAGTTCTTCCGGACGCTTCCGACCGACCTCGAGGAGGCGGCGATACTCGACGGTTGTTCGCCGTGGCAGATCTACTGGCGAATTCTGTTGCCCCACGCCCGCCCCGCGGTGATGGTGTTAGCCGTGCTCACCTGGGTCAACGTGTGGAACGACTTCCTGTGGCCGCTGCTGATGCTTCAGCGCAACAGCCTGGCCACGCTGACGCTCGGCCTGGTGCGGCTGCGGGGCGAATATGTCGCGCGCTGGCCGATCATCATGGCGGCTTCGATGCTGATCATGCTGCCGTTGGTCATCATCTACGCGATTGCGCAACGGTCCTTCGTCAGGGGAATCGCCGTCTCGGGGCTGAACGGATAAGCCATGGCCTCAGTGACTTTCGAGCAAGCGACGCGGTGCTACGCCGGGGCCGACCGCCCGGCCCTGGACAGCCTGGACCTGGACGTGGGCGACGGCGAGTTCGTCGTCCTGGTCGGTCCCTCAGGATGCGGCAAGACCACCTCGCTGCGGATGGTGGCGGGGCTGGAAACGCTGGACTCCGGACGCATCCGGATCGGCGACCGTGACGTCACCACCGTCGATCCCAAGGACCGCGACGTCGCGATGGTCTTCCAGAACTATGCGCTCTATCCGCACATGACGGTCGCGCAGAACATGGGCTTCGCCCTGAAGATCGCTAAGACGCCGAAGTCCGAAATTCGGGACCGCGTCCTGGACGCGGCGAAACTGCTTGACCTGCAACCCTATCTGGACCGCAAGCCCAAGGACCTCTCCGGCGGGCAACGCCAGCGGGTGGCGATGGGACGCGCGATCGTCCGCCGGCCGCAGGTCTTCCTGATGGACGAGCCGCTGTCGAATCTTGATGCCAAACTGCGCGTGCAAACCCGCAACCAGATCGCGGCACTGCAACGGCGGCTCGGCACCACCACCGTCTACGTCACCCACGACCAGGTCGAGGCGATGACCATGGGTGACCGCGTCGCCGTCCTGCGCGACGGAGTGCTGCAGCAGTTCGCCGCGCCGCGCGAGCTGTACCGCAACCCGGTCAACGTCTTCGTCGCGGGTTTCATCGGGTCGCCGGCCATGAACCTGTTCACCCTGCCGATCATCGATTCCGCTGTGTCGCTGGGGGATTGGCATATCCCGCTACCCCCAGAGCTGACCGATGCCGCAAGCGAGGTCGTCGTGGGTGTCCGGCCGGAACACTTCGAACTGGGCAGCCTCGGTGTCGAGATGGAGGTCGACGTGGTCGAGGAGCTCGGGGCGGACGCCTACGTCTACGGCCGAATCACCGGCTCCGGCAAGGTCATTGACCAGCCTGTCGTCGCGCGCGCCGATGGGCGCCGGCCCCCGGAAAAAGGCAGCCGGGTGCGCCTGCACCCGGAACCGGGGCACCTGCACTTCTTCGGTGTCGACGGCCAACGAATCTGTTGAGGGGGTAGGTCAATGGCGGTGGCAGTGACCACCTTCCGCGCCGATCTGGTGTGTGAGGGCGGAGGCGTGCGGGGGATCGGGCTGGTCGGTGCGGTCGACGCGCTGTCCGGCGCCGGTTACCGGTTTCCCCGCGTCGCGGGTAGCAGCGCGGGCGCGGTCGTTGCGTCGCTGGTCGCGGCGCTGCAGGTCGCGGGCGAACCGCTGAGCCGGCTCGCGGAAGTCATGCGATCCATCGACTACCGGAAGTTCCTGGATCGCAACCTGATCGGGCGTGTGCCGCTGATCGGTGGGGCGCTGTCGCTGTTGGTGTCGGACGGTGTGTATCGCGGGGCCTACCTGGAACGACTGCTCGCCGGTCTGCTCGGCGACTTGGGTGTGCGGACGTTCGGTGACCTGCGCACGGGCGAGGAGCCGGACCAGTTCGCGTGGTCGCTCGTGGTGACGGCCAGTGACCTGTCCCGGCGCCGGCTTGTGCGCATCCCGTGGGACCTCGCTTCCTATGGCATCGACCCCGACGACTTCTCGGTCGCCCGCGCCGTGCACGCCTCGTCGGCGATTCCGTATGTATTCGAACCGGTCCGGGTCAACGGCGCCACCTGGGTCGACGGCGGCTTGCTCTCCGATTTTCCGGTGGAGCTGTTCGACCGGCCCGATGCTGAGCCGCGATGGCCGACATTCGGAATCCGGCTTTCCGCGCGTCCCGGCATCCCGCCCACCCATCCGGTGCACGGACCAGTTTCGTTGGGAATCGCGGCGATAGAGACGCTGGTGAGCAATCAGGACAACGCCTACATCGACGATCCGTGCACCGTCCGGCGCACCATCTTCGTCCCGGCCGAAGGGGTCAGTCCGATCGACTTCAACATCACCCCCGAGCAACGCGACGGCCTGTATCAACGAGGATTGCAGGCAGGCCAACAGTTCCTGCGCACCTGGAATTACCCGGACTACCTGGCGGCGTGCGGCGGACCCGCGAAAGAAGCTGAGTAAGAGTCAGATCCCGCTTCGAGGCTTATCCGCGTGCGCAGCGGATCTCATCGAGGCGATGTCCCACCCGCTCGACGTCAGCCGGCAACGGCAACTGGTTGGTGACACGGGTGATTTCCACACCGATATCAACGGGGCTGATCGGCCAGAATTGGCGCCTCATGAGTTTGCTTGCAATGGCGGTTATCTCGTCGTCGCAAAGCCGCCGGCGGGCCAGGGCCGCCAGCGGCGCATATCCGGTCGTCGGCATGCCGGCGGGGTAGCCGGCCCGCACGAAAGCCACGATGCTCGACACCCAAAGGGCCAGGTCCATATTCCCACCTCGCTCACCGCCGCGGTGCAAAAGAACGGCAGTTCTTACGACTAGCAACGTACCATCGGCAACGCCATCAGCTGTGTAACGCCACACAGTTAAAACGCATTTTTTACCCGGTGGTGTTGTGCGCCCGGGCGGAGCGATCTTGGCCACGATCCTTCCCGCGCGGGCGCGCCGTAACGACGTTTGGCCGCAAGGCTTTCTAGGATTGCCGCGTGGTTGATCGCTATGGAACCGACGTCCTTGCCGCGGGCCGGCGCAAGCCCCGCTCGACCGAGCATCCAGCCGAACTGGGCCTCGTGGTCGAGGACGTGCAGACCGGCTACGTCGGTGCGGTGGTAAGGGTCGAGTACGGGCGGGTCGACCTGGAAGACCGGCGCGGGCACGTGCGCGGCTTCCCCTTGGGCCCTGGCTATTTGCTCGACGGCCGTCCGGTGATCCTCACCGCGCCGCGTCGTTCGGCGCCCGCAGCCGCCACCAGGACGGCGTCCGGTTCGGTTGCCGTGCCGGGGGCCCGGGCCCGGGTCGCCCGCGCCAGCCGGATCTACGTCGAGGGGCGACACGACGCCGAACTCATCGCGCAGGTGTGGGGCGAGGACCTGCGGATCGAGGGCGTCGTCGTCGAGCACCTCGGCGGCGTGGACGACCTGGTGGAGATCGTGGCGGAGTTCGCACCCGGTCCGGGGCGCCGGCTTGGTGTGCTCGTCGATCACCTGGTCACAGGTTCGAAGGAGGCCAGGATCGCCGACGCGGTGCGGCGAGGGCCGGGCGGCAGCGACACGCTGGTGGTCGGCCATCCCTATGTCGACATCTGGCAGGCCGTGAAACCCCAGCGCCTCGGCCTGGCGGCGTGGCCGGATGTGCCCCGGCACATCGAATGGAAGCACGGCGCATGCCGGGCGCTCGGCCTGCCCCACGCCGGCCAGGCGGACATCGCCAGGGCCTGGCGGCACATTCGGTCCCGGGTGCGCGACTGGAATGACCTCGAACCGGCGCTGATCAGCCGGGTCGAAGAACTCATCGACTTCGTGACGCAGCCGGCCTCGTGACGCAGCGGCCTTAGGCTAGGCTAAGCGCGGATCCCGACCCGCGGGACAGAAATCGGGCGTATGCAGGGCGTATTCGGCGTACTAATCGGCACCTTCCTCATCGGCCTCCGCGAAGGCCTCGAGGCGGCGCTCATCGTGAGCATCGTCGGCGCCTTCCTGAAACGAAACGGCCAGCCGATTCGGGCGATGTTTGCCGGCGTCGCCTCGGCGGTGCTGATCAGCGTCGCGGTCGGGGTGGGCCTGAATCTGTTCGCGACGAGCCTGCCGCAGACGCAGCAGGAGATGATGGAAACCGTCATCAATGTCATCGCCGTGGTGTTCGTGACCTCGATGATCATCTGGATGAACGGCAACGCCGCGCAGGTCAAGGGCGAGCTCGAGCGCGATGCCCGACAGGCGATCAACCGTGGCGGTGCGCTCGCCCTGGCCGCGATGGCCTTCCTCGCCGTACTCAAGGAGGGCTTCGAGACATCGGTGTTCTTGTTGGCGGCCGCCCAGACGTCGCATGGTAGCCGCTGGTTCGCCGTGCTGGGTGGGGCGCTGGGGATCGCGGCCGCGATCGCGATGGGTGTCGCGCTGTACTTCGGCGGATTGAAACTCAACATCGCCCGGTTCTTCCGGGTCACCGGGGTGTTCTTGGTGTTGATCGCGGCCGGGCTGGTGCTGGGGGCGCTGCGCACCGCCCACGAGGCCGGCTGGGTGAGCATCGGCCAGCAGCGGGTGCTCGACCTGTCCGTCTGGCTGCCCAGCAATTCGGTGCTCGGCGCGGTGATCGCCGGGATGTTCGGAATACCTGCCGACCCCCGACTCATCGAGGTGGTGGGCTGGCTGCTCTACGCCGTACCCGTGCTGGTCATCTTCCTGTGGCCCGCTCACCTTGCCGCCGCCCCGCACGCCCGGGGGCGCCTGTTGGCGGCCGCCTCGATGCTGCTGCTCCTCAGCGCCGCCGGATTGGTGGCGCTGGCGCCGGCCGGTGGCTCGTCCGGCGATGCACGGACCCGCACGGTCACCGACCGCTCCGGCCATACCGCCACGGTGTCGATGGTGAACGGGCCGCACGGACGCGAGCTGGCCGTCGGCCCGCAGGGCGCCTCGACCGTCCGCAACATCCGGCTCGTCCCGGCGGAGGACAAAATCGTGGACGGCCTGCCGGTGCAGGTATGGCAAGCTTCCGAGGCTGCCGGGGCCGACGGCGGCTCGGAAGTCACCCTGGATCAGTTGCTGCGCATGACCGGGGGCCGGCTGCCGGTCGGTCTCGCGGTTGGGCGCACTCCGGGGCCGTTCCAGGGCCAATGGTCAACAACCACCGTGTATACCGTCCTCGCGCAAGGCGATTCCGTGCTGAATGCGCAGGCAACGAGCAACCGCACGGCGGTTCTGACCGGCGGTGGTCTGACCGGGGCCAAGACCGTCAGTCTTGGCGGGCTGGCCACGGACTGGTCCACGTCCGGTACCGAAGACCGGTCGGCCGCCGCGCAAATCGCGGCAAGTCATCTCAACCGTGCGGAAGCGCAGCTGTGGAAGGTATGGCTTCCGCTGACACTGGGTGGTTTTGCTCTGGCCTGCCTTATTGGCGCCGTAGCCGCCGCGCGGCGCGGCGCGCCGACCGAACAGGAAAGGAAGACGGTTGACACCGAATCGAACCGCCCGAAGGTACGCGTCCTTTGAGATATGGTCGTTCGCAACGGCTTTGGCTGCGGTTGCGGTGTTCTCCACGACCGCATGCGGTCACTCGGATGGCAACTCGGGCCACGCCGAAGCGGGAAGGCCCGGCGCCCCGAACGCGGTGAAGGTCACTATGGCCAACAACGCGGGCAAAGACGGCTGCGCCCTGGACAACACCAGCGTGCCCGCCGGGCCGGTGACTTTCACGGTGGCCAACACGAATGCGCCCGGAATCAGCGAAGTCGAATTGCTCAGGGACCAGCGGATCGTCGGCGAGAAGGAAAACCTCGCGCCCGGCCTGGACCCGGTCTCGTTCACCGTCACCCTGGACGGCGGCGCTTATCAGCTCTACTGTCCGGGCGCGAGCACCGAATACCAAACCCTCACGGTCACGGGCAAAGCGCCGGCGGCGCCGACGGGCACCGTGGCCGGCATCCTCAGCCAGGGCACCAAGGACTATGCGGGATACATCGTCAGCCAGATCGGTCAACTCAACGATGCCGTGAAGGCACTCGACGCCGCCGTGCAGTCGGGCAACGTCGACGCCGCGAAGAGCGCTTACGCCAAAGCCCGTCTGTTCTGGGAGCGTTCGGAGTCCACCGTGGAGGGCTTCGTGTTGCCGGGCTTCGCGGTCGGCGACAATGCAGGCAACCTGGACTACCTCATCGATATGCGCGAGTCCACGCCGGTCGACGCCAAGGTCGGCTGGAAGGGCTTCCACGCCATCGAGCGCGACTTGTGGCAGGGTGGCGGGATCACCCCCGCGACCAAGGCTGTCAGCAGCGAATTGGTCGGCAACGTCGGCAAATTGACCGGCATCGTCGCCAACCTGCAGTACAAGCCCGAGGACTTGGCCAACGGGGCCAGCGACCTGATCGAAGAGATCCAGAACACCAAGATCACCGGCGAAGAGGAGGCCTTCAGCCACATCGATCTGGTCGACTTCTCGGGCAACGTGGAAGGCGCTCAGCAGGCGTACGCGTCGCTGCGGCCGGGCCTGGAGAAGATCGACGCAAATCTGGTGAACCAGATCGATCAGCAATTCCACACGGTGCTGGCCACTTTGGACGGATACCGTGACCCGTCCGCTCTCGGCGGCTTCCGGACTTACACCACTGCGCTGAAGGCCAGCGACGCGTCAAAACTCACCGCGGTCATCCAGCCGCTGCACCAGAGCCTGTCGACGGTCGCCCAAAAAGTCGTCTCGGCGGGCTGACCCGGTGACCGACGACACGACCGAACTCGACGAAGCCGCAGCGGTTTCACGCCGCCGGATGCTTGGCGGTGCCATGCTGGCCGGGCTAACCGGCACCGCCGTCGGCGCCACCGGTGGAGGCTTCGCGGGTTACGCGCTGGCGGCCGAACGCAACGGCGACGACGACAACGACAACGTCGACCTGCGGCGTAGCTATCCGTTCTACGGCGAGCTGCATCAAGGCGGAATCGCCACGCCGCCACAGCGTTACGCCATGTTCATGTCCTTCTCGCTGGCCGCCGGCGCAGGTCGCACCGAGCTGCAGACCCTGCTGGCGCGTTGGTCCGCGGCGGCCGCGATTTTGCAGCAGGGAAAGCCCGTCGGCACCGTGCAGCCCCAGGTCGAGGTGCAGCCGCCCGTTGATACCGGGGAGGCCTATGGACTGAGCCCGGCTAGTCTCACCGTCACCGTAGGGTTGGGACCGTCGCTGTTCGGCGATCGCTTCGGGCTGGCCCCACGGCGCCCCGCCCTGTTCATCGATCTGCCGCCGCTCAACGGGGACAACCTGGACCCCCGCCTGCGCGGGGGTGATCTGTCAGTGCAAGCCTGCGCCGACGACCCCCAGGTCTGCTACCACGCCGTGCGAAACCTGGCCCGCCTGGGCCGCAACATCGTCTCGCCGTCCTGGGCGGTGCTGGGATTCGGACGCGCATCGGCCGGCCCCGGCCAGCACACGCCGCGAAACCTCCTGGGCTTCAAGGACGGGACGCGCAACATCGCCACGGATGCGGAGTACGACCGGTTCGTCTGGGTCGAGGACAGCGACCAGCCGTGGATGAATGGCGGGACCTATCAAGTCGTGCGCAAGGTCCGGATGCTGCTCGAGACATGGGACGTCGACCGCATCGGGAATCAGCAGCGGATCTTCGGCCGCACCAAGGAGGAGGGTGCACCGCTGAGCGGCAAGGGCGAATTCGATACCCCCGACTTCACCGCCAAGGGCCCCGACGGCAACCCGCTGATCGACCCGATGTCTCACGTCGGCCTGGCCGCCCGGGAGAACAATGACGGCATCATGATCCGGCGCCGCTCCTACAACTACACCGACGGTCTCGACGCCAACGGCCAACTCAACGCCGGCCTGCTGTTCATCTCGTACCAAAAAGATCCGCAAGATTTTATTCGCCTGCAGAATCGGTTGGGCGCACACGACCTGCTCAACGAATACATCCGCCACATCGGTTCAGCAATCTTCGCGGTGCCGCCCGCGCCCGCCGAAGGCCACTACATCGGGCAAAGCCTTTTCAGCTAAGCAAATCTCCCCGAGCGCCGTCCGGCGTTGGACCGTGCCGCGTTTCGGCTGTGTGATGTTTCGTGTCGCCGGCGTAAATCAATCAAGCCCGCCGTCACGCAGCGGCCGTCGCAGAGCACTAACTCCGTGAAGCCGCAAAATCAGCGAAAACGGAGGAAGTCATATGACCGACGCGCTCGTCATCGACGCCGAAGGCCTCGACAAGCTGTCGTGTAACGCCCGGGCCAACCCGGAAACCGGCAGGAAGACTCTGAAAGCCAAGACGGTGTGCGAGGCCGGGTTCCGCAACATGACCTACGTGCGCGATCTGGCGCCGATGCTGGTGGGCGAGCCGCCCGCGCTGCTCGGCGACGACTCCGCGCCCAACCCCTCCGAGACCGCGCTGGCGGCGCTCGGTTCGTGCGTGTCGGTGGGCTTGCTGGCCAACGCGACCCACCGCGGGGTGACACTTACCAAGATCGAGGTCGAGATGGAGGGCGACATCGACATCTCCGCGGTGTGGGGAGTGGGTGACACGCCCGAGGGAAAACGGCTGGGCTTCAGCGCGGTCCGGTGCAAGGTGACGCTGGCCGGAGACGCCGACGACGCGACTCTGAGGGAGATCCACGACAACGCGATCGCCTGGTCGCCCGTGGTGAACACGTTCCGCAACCCGGTGAGCGTCGACTCGACTCTGTCCACCGAATAGGCATCGGGACGGGAAGCATTCGGTGGCAACAACATTGACCAAGACCGATCTTGGCGAGCTGATCAGGTTGGCCCGCGTCAAGCGGGGATTGAGCTGGGCGGAGATCGCCGAATCGATCGGCAAGGACCCGGTGTGGACCGTCGCCGCGCTACTCGGGCAGCATCCCCTCGCGGCCGGCGATGCGGCAACGGTCGCATCGCTTCTCGACCTCGACGACGAGGCGGCAACGGTCCTGCAAACGGTGCCGTACCGGGGTTCGGATGCGGCCACGGCGACGGATCCGACGATCTACCGGTTCCATGAGGCGCTGGCTGTCTACGGTCCGGCGATCAAGGAACTCATCCATGAAGAATTCGGTGACGGCATCATGAGCGCGATCAACTTTCAGATGAGCGTGCAACGGCGGCCGCACCCCGAAGGCGACAGGGTGGTCGTCACTTTCGACGGCAAGTTCCTCGACTACGCGTGGACACACTCGGCCCAGGAGGTATCGCGATGACGGCGACGATGAATTCGGCTGCCAGCCGTTTGAGTATCGAACTGTTGGAAGACATCCGGGCCCATGCCGGGGCGCTGGACCGCGGCGAGCATCCATCGCGTCGCAGTTTCACCGCACTGGGTGCCGCCGGTCTGCTCGGGCTCGGTGCACCCGCCAACGCCGACGGCAGGCTCCCCGAGATTGCAGAAGCGATCCGGTTGATCTCCGGAGAATGCATGAGCACCGGGTTCTCGTTGTGGGCCCATCGCATGGCTGTGGAGTATTTGCTCACGGCGGCAACGCCTTACGGTACGGCGGCGGCCCAGTCGCTTTATGCCGGGACCACGCTGGGGGTGACCGGCATGGCCTCGGCATTCAAGGAGGCGGCAGGCTGCGGAAGCCTGGAGTTGACGGCCACACCGGTCGAGGGGGGCTACCAGGTGTCCGGACCGATCAGGTGGGCCAGCAACCTCTACCCCGACTCGACCATGGTGACCGCGGTGCGTACCGACGCGGGGGAGCGGCTGATCGTGGCCTTGCCGCTGAACACCCCGGGCGTTGTGCTGGGCGATCACTTCGACCTGCTGGCAATGGGTAGCACCGCCTCGTCGTACCTGAACCTGACGGGCGCCTACGTCTCCGCGGAGCAGGTGTTGTCGCGTGACTTCGACGACTTCCTGCAGGCGGTCCGCCCGACGTTCCTCGTCTTGCAGTCGGCGATGTGCCTGGGACTTACCGCGACTACCGTGAGTCAGGCCAAAACCGGTCTCAGCGGGGTGAACTCGGTGTTCAGCGCTCAAGTCGAGCACGTGGCGGAAAAGCTCGCCAGTGCGGAAGCGACGCTGGCGGAACTTGCGACGGCGGTGGGCGGTGACGAGTCGCCCACCAAGAGGGAGCTGTTGTCGCTGCGGCTCGCCGCGGCCGAACTGTCCAGCGCCGGTGCGGATCTCGAAATCCGCACCGCTGGCGGCAAGGGTTACGCGAGCAGGACATCGGCCAGCCGTCGCTACCGCGAGGCGGCGTTCATCCCGGTCCAATCGCCGTCCGAAGGGCAGCTCCGCTGGGAATTGGCCGCATGCGCTTGAGTTCGAGACGATGGTGACCCCGGTGGCGGTGCCGCCGGGCGGCACCGAATCGCAACGCGTGGTCGGCGGTATTCCGCTGGCGAATCTGGTGCGCGACTTTCATCGGCCGATGGTCAATTTCGCCCGCACCATGGTGGATTCGGCGACGGTGGCCGAAGAGGCCGTGCAAGAGGCGTGGGTCCAGGTCCTGCAGTCAGCGGATTCGTTCGAGGGACGTTCCTCGGTCGGCACCTGGCTGTTCGGGATCGTGAAGAACACCGCGTCGCGGCACCGGCGCCGCGAATCCCGCATCCGCGACCACGAGGTGCTGTCCGCGGATGACTTCGACCCGCTGGTGAGCCGCATGCATCCGGCCGGCCATCCCGATGCGGGGCACTGGAGTATCCCGCCGTCGCAGCGCTTCCTGCCGGAGGACCACACCGTCGAGAACGAGCTCATCGGGTATGTCCGTGCGGCGTTGGACGCGCTGCCCGAGCGGCAACGGCAGCTGGTCATCCTGCGCGACATCGTCGGTACGACGGCCGAAGAGGCGGCCGAAATCCTCGAACTGACCGCCGAGGGGCAGCGCGCGCTGCTCTACCGCGCCCGGGGAAATCTTCGCAACGAATTGGAAAAGCGGTATCGCCGATGACCATCCACGACAACGCGGTCCCCGCCATCGACTGCGTCGACTTCGTCCGCCTCGTCGACGAACTCGTCGACTCCGATCCACGGCGGTGGGGACCGATCGTCGCCAAGCACCTCGACGAGTGCCCCCCGTGCCTGGTCTACCTGCAACAGATGCTCGACCTCAAGATTCTGCTCAACCACGTCTTCGATGGGGAGAGGCTCAGCGAGGAGCACGTCACCGGGGTCATCAACGCGATCAACGCTTTACGGAAAGGCGAACACCGATGACGATCAACGCGCAAGCGCCACAATTGGGAGGCGCGGCGCCGGCGGCGCCCGCATTCGCCGACTTCCCCGCCGGCGTCACGCCTAACACCGTCGCCGACGACCCGTTCGAGCCGCTCAGCGTCGGTGCCATGGTGGACCGGGTGGCCGCCATGGCCGTGGAAAAGGCAACGCACCCGTGGGCGTTTCTGATGCGCTCGCTGGTCGGCGGTGTGATGGTCGCGTTCGGCGCGCTGCTGGCGTTGATGGTGAGCACCGGAGTCAGGACCCCAGGCATCGCAAGCCTGTTGATGGGCCTGGCATTCGGCATGTCGTTCGTCCTCATCCTGGTGTCCGGCATGTCGCTGATCACCGCCGACATGGCCGCGGGATTCCTAGCCGTCCTCAACCGCACCATGAGCGTCGGCGGCTACGCGCTGCTGGTTACCGTCGGCCTGATCGGCAACGTCTTGGGCGCGCTGGTGTTCGTCACGGTGTGCGGGGCCGCGGGAGGCCCATACCTTGGCGCCTTCGCCGAGCGGGCGGCTGCCGTCGGCGCGCAGAAGGCCGGCCAGCCGTTCTGGACCGCCCTGCTGCTCGCCGTGGTGTGCACCTGGTTTCTGCAGACGTCGATGTGCATGTTCTTCAAGGCCCGCAGCGACGTCGCCCGCATGACGTTCGCGTTCTACGGACCGTTCGCATTCGTCATCGGCGGCACGCAGCACGTGATCGCCAACGTCGGCTTCCTCGGTCTTCCCCTGTTGCTCAACTTGTTTCACCCGGCCGCGCCCCGCTGCGGGATCGGTTGGGCATTCGGCCAACACGGCCTGCTCACCAACCTCGGCATCACCACCGTGGGTAATTTGATCGGCGGCACGCTGTTCGTGGCGTTACCGTTCTGGGTCGTCGCGCGGCTGCAACGGCATCGCGCCTAGCCGGCGAGTGGCCGTGGCGTTACGGCGGTCTTAACGAGTGCCGCGGAAGCCCTCCGTCCCGTTGGTTAGGGACTTAAGCCTCACGACCGACGACCCCTCGGGTTTATAGCGTCGCTGGTGATGGAGGGAGAACGAAATGTCCGGACCTGATCAACTGCGCGGCGTCGTCGTCGCGGTGGACGGCTCGCAGGCATCCAACGCCGCTGCGATTTGGGCCGCCCACGAAGCGGCGATGCGCAAAATTCCGCTGACCGTCGTCCACGCGGTGACGACCCCGACCGCCACCTGGCCGCCGGTCCCATACCCCGAGTCTCTAGCGGTGCGGCTGGAAGACGAGGGCAAGAAGGCCATCATGCACGCGATCAAGCTCGCCGAAGAGGCGCTGCCGGCGAACCGACAGGTCACCATCCAGCGGGAACTCGTGTATTCCAGCCCGGCACTGGCCCTGATCAACATGTCCGGCGAGGCAGACATGATCGTTGTGGGCACGGCGGGACGAGGATTGCTGGCCCGGAGCGTGCTCGGTTCGGTCAGCGCGACCGTGGTGCGGCATGCCCATTGCCCGGTCGCGGTCATCCATGGTGACGAGATGCCGGACATGCGCAACGCTCCCGTCGTCGTGGGAGTCGACGGCTCGCCGGCTTCCGAGCTCGCGATCGAAATCGCCTTCGACGAAGCCTCCCGTCGCGGTGTCGAGCTGACGGCCGTGCACGCATGGAGCGACATCACGATAAGCGAACTCCCGGAAGCGGATTGGTCGTCGCTGGAAGCGGAGGCGCACCGCAATTTGGCCGAGAACCTAGCGGGTTGGCAGGAACGCTACCCCGATGTGACGGTGCAGCGATTGGTCGTACGTGACGAGCCGGCCCGGCAGCTCGCCGACAAGTCCGAAACCGCCCAGCTCCTGGTCGTGGGTAGTCACGGTCGCGGCGGTCTGACCGGCGTGCTGTTGGGATCGGTCAGCAACGCGGTCCTGCATTCGGTGCGGACGCCGGTGATCGTCGCGCGCCCGGGGGCTTCCGCCTGAACTGCGGCGGAGCAAAGGATTGTTGCCGTCCAGGCACAGAGGGCGGCAACGTCGCGTCCGGCGTGCGCCACCGTGCGGTCGGGGCGAACCAGTGCGGCGGTGGCACGGCCTCGTTCTAGCCATGCCTCCAGCGGGCTGCCGGCTTCGGTGACCAGCACGGCGACGTCGCGCTGCCGCAGCGCCGCCTCGTCGGCCGCACCGGGGCGGGCGGTGCTGATCAACGCGAAACCGGCACCGAGCACGTCGTCCAGGCGTTGACCGTCGCGTAGCGCCGGATTCGGGCAGAGCGTGCCGGCGAGCCGGTGCCGTCGGAGGGGTCGGCGTATCAACGCGGAACGCCGCAGCGCAGGCGTTCTCGAATCGACGACCTTCTCCCGCAGGCCGGGGATGAGCCGCAGCCGTGGCAACACCGCCCGGCGCGCCGCGTCACCCGGGCGGCCGCCGCCGGTCATGGCCCAGCCGACGCTCAGCGCCAGGCGAATCATGGATCGGGTATGCGGTTTGCGTTCCCGCTCATAGGTTTCCAGAACACTCGGCGCCAGGGCGCCGTGGTGGACTCCGGCGATCTTCCACGCGAGGTTGGCCGCGTCTCGCAGTCCCGCTCCCATACCCTGGCCGATGAACGGGGGAGTTAGGTGTGCCGCGTCGCCGAGGATGAAGACGTTGCCTCGACGCCAGCGGTCGGCGATCTGCGCGCGAAAGGTGTACTCGGCGACCCGCAACAGCGTCAGTTCGCCGACGGGTACGGTGCTCGTCCATGGCTCGATCAGGGGCCGCAATCGGTCCAGGCTGCCGAAGTCGTTGGCGGTTTCGCCGGCCAGCAATTGGAATTCCCACCGGTAGCGGGACGGCCCGATGCGCATGTAGGTCCCCGCGCGACCCGGGTCGCACACCTGGTGGACCCCATCCCACTGGCGCAGATCCGCATCGCTGGCGATGTCGACCACCAGCCAGCGCTGTTGAAAGTTCAAGTCGCTCATGGCCGAGCCGATCCGGCTGCGCACCATGCTGTTGGCGCCGTCGCAGCCCAGCAGGTAGTCGGCGTCGACCTGATGAACGCGGCCATCGGAGCGGTCGGTGAAGGTGACCCGCACGCGTGTTCCGTCCGACACGATGTCGGTGACTTCGGCGTTCCCCCGCAGCTGGGCGTTGGGGTGGCGTTCGAGATTGGCCCGCAGCAGGGCCTCCAACTCCGGCTGGTCGAACATGTTGGCCTGTGGGTAGCCGTGCACACTGCGTTCGGGATCGCGGTTGAACTCGGCCAGCGTGCGAAACCGGTTGTCTACCAGCCGCAGGCCCAGCGTCGGCCGCGATATCGCCGCGAATTGTTCGGCGATGCCGAGGCGGGCGATGATGCGATAGATCTCATCGTCCAGGTGCACGGCGCGCGGCTGAGCGTACACGCCCGGCCAGCGGTCGAGCACCAGGCAGTCCACGCCGTACCGCGCCAACAACGTGGCGGTGGTGACACCGGTCGGTCCGGCGCCGACGATGACGACGGGGAGCCGGCGGGTGGACGGGGTGGTCACGCGAATCGGACTGTGGTGCGCTGTGTTCCGAGATCGATGGCCCCGTCGTCGGTGGTCACCGACGCCTCGACGACGTCGCCGTCATGCAGGTAATTCTGGTTGGCGGCCTGGCGCGAGAAGAACATCTTCCATTTCAGGGCGGGCGGCAACAGGTTTCCGATGAGCTGCACGGGCTTCGGTGGTGCACTCAGCGCGGTGCCGGCCGGGGTACCGGTGAGCACCAGGTCCCCGGGGGCGAGTTCCTGGAACTGGGTGAGTGACTGCAACGCCTCCAGTGGCCGATACAACATGTCGCCCTCGACGAGGGCGTTTTGCCGTTCCTGGCCATTGACACTCAGGCGCAGGCGCAGATCGCCGAAGCGCTTGAGTTCATTGGCGTTCAGTAGCACCAGCTCTGGGCCGACCGGTGTGAACGTCGGATACGACTTGGCCTCGTAGAACTGGGTTTGCGGAAGTTGGATGTCACGCGCGGAGACGTCGTTCGTGACGACCAGCCCGGCGATGAAATCGCCCAGGTTGTCGTCGGTGATGGTGGTGCCGATCGCAATCGCGCGGCCGATGACCAGGCCGACCTCCACCTCGTAGTCGAGCAGCCTGACGTGCTGCGGTTTGACGATGTCATCGAACGGCCCGTTGATGGACGCGGATGCCTTGCGGAAGAACGTGAGCGGGACCGAGGCCGGATCCATGCCCGCGTCCCTGACATGCGACTCGAAGTTGGTCATTTGGGCGATGACTCGGCACGGCCGGGTCACCGGTGAGATCAAGCTGAGGGTGTCGACGGCGACGGTCTCGGTGTGGTTGGCCGCTCTTTCGATGGCGGCCCGGTCGGCCAGCAGCGCTGCGGTGCTGGTGGCCGCGGTGTCGATTTTGACCGCGCCGTTGACGGTCTTAAGCCACCAGGAGTCGGCGGTGTGCAGGACGGGAAGGGTCATGAGGTGGGAACTTTCAGTAGGCCAACCAGGCGGCTGACATCGAATTCGTTGTCCGCGCGGAGCGCTGTGATAAACGAAACCAATTCTCGCCGAGCAGATTTCGCATCGGTTCCGAGGAAGTCCTTGGTAGCCGGTGGGCCCCACTGGGCCAGCCCGGATGCGGTGAAGGGCGCCCAGCCCGGGTCCAGCGTGTTGTCGAACACGTCGCCATCGGTGAAGTGCTCGAACAGATAACCATCGGGATCCCGCCAGTAGTCGAAGATCTGGCTGCCCTGAATGTGCCTGCCGATTCCCCAGGACCGCGAGTAACCCCGCGCGCCAAGGTATTCGCCGCCGGCGGCCAGCGCGTCGAGGTCGCTTACCTGATACGCCGAGTGGACGTAGCGGTTGGCCGGACCCAGGGCCATGGCCAGGGTGTGATGGTCGGCCGGTGCCGAGCCACGGTCGCACCGGATGAAACTCATGGTCGGGCCTCGGTCGCGTTGGCCGGGGAAGTACAGGAAATCGCTCACGATCATGCCCAGGTTGTCCAGATACCAGTTCAGCGTTTCGAGATACTTGGTCGACTGCACCACCAGGTGGCCCAGGCGTTGCACCCGCGCGGGCTCTCGGGGCGGACGCTGGCCGGTGTTGACGCGCCGCATGTCGTTTCCGAAATTGAAGGCGGGGGGTCGTTGGCCCGGTAGTTCCGGGAGTTGATGCAATCCGGCGACGACGCGGACCGGCATGCCACTGGGGTCGATCAAGTCGACCGATACCCCGCCGATGGTTTCCGGCAGCGGCCGCACCGATGCGCCTACGGAGTCCGCCAACCGGAGCACGTCGCCCTGGTCGGGGGCCCGGACGAACTGCACTTACGCGGAACGTGGGCGGGAGGGC
>NZ_LZKH01000026.1:0-4677 GCF_001672745.1 Mycobacterium sp. E1386 | reverse complement strand
CCACCCAGGCGTGCAGGCCGGGCAGCGCGGCCTCGATGACCGCGAAGACCTCCTCGAAGTCCTGCGCGTCGCCGTAGTAGGGGTCCTCCACGTCGGGGGCGTGGGCGCCCGAACGCGGGTCGAAGGACCGCAACATCCGCACCCGCTCGTCGTCGACACCCAGCTCGCGCAGCATCCGCAGATGGTTACGGCCCAGCGCCACCACCAGGTCGGCGGCCAGATGGTCGGCCTCGACCTGAGCGGCGCGGTGGTCGGTGGAGTAGCCGTGGGCGCGCAGCACATCGGCCGCCCGCTCGTCGGCGCATTGGCCGACATGCCAGTTGCCGGTGCCCGCGCTGGTCACCCGAACGGCGTCGGCCAGGCCGCGGCGGCGCAGCTGGTCGGCGAACATCTTCTCGGCCATTACCGACCGGCAGATGTTCCCCGTGCAGACGAAGGTGACGTGCAGCGGCTCAGACACCGAGCGCCGCCCGCAGCTCGTCGATGGTCGCGGCGTGCGTCACGCCGGTGACGCCGAACCCGTCGGCGAAATCGTCCCGCCCGTAACCCCAGCCCACCACCACCGTGTCGATGCCGTGCGCGGCCGCGCCGTGCACGTCGTGGCTGCGGTCGCCGACCATGAGCACCCGCTCGGGCAGCGGCTGCAGTTGCTCCAACGCGTGCGCCAGCACGTCGACCTTGGTCTTGCGGGAGCCGTCGGGGCTCGCCCCGGCGATCACCTCGAAATACCCATCGAGCCCGAAATGGGCGAGGATGCGCCGCGCCGTCGGTTCGAGCTTCGAGGTGGCCACGGCCAGCCGGACACCGGCGGCGCTCAAATCGGCCAGCAGCGGCTCGATGCCCTCGAACAGCGTGTTCATCGCCCAGCCCCGGCTGCCGTATTCGGCGCGGAAGGCGGTGATGGCCCGCTCGGCGTCCCCGCCCAGCATGGACCGGAAGGTGTCGTCCATCGGCGGGCCCACGATCTGCGCCACCAGGTCGCCGTCGGGCACAGCGACGCCGACGTGCTCGAGTGCATGCAGAAAGCTGGCCACGATGCCCTCCGCGGAGTCGGTGAGGGTGCCGTCGAGGTCGAAGATCACCAGCTCGGTGGTGAGGCCCGGCGAAGGGCGATCGGTGGACGTTGTGCCTGTCACCTCACCATTGTCCTCGATGGCCGCGTCCGGGTGTGACGGTGTCGCTGCCACCCGCCCGAGCGGCCCACTAGTGTTTCTCGGATGGCGAGTCTGAACTTGAGCCCGCCTGCGACGCGCTATCACGGTGATCAGGCCGTCGCACCCGGGATGCTGGATTTCGCCGTCAACGTCCGTCACGCGCAACCGCCCGAGTGGCTGGTGCGGCGGCTGGCCGCGCGGCTGCCGGATCTTGGGCGCTACCCCAGCGCCCAGGACGTGCGCGCGGCGCAGGAAAAGGTCGCGGAGCGGCACGGCAGGCAACACGACGAGGTGCTGCCGCTGGCCGGGGCCGCGGAGGGGTTCGCGCTGCTGAGCAACCTGCGTCCGGCGCGGGCGGCGGTCGTCGCGCCCGCCTTCACCGAGCCGGCGGACGCTCTGGGCGCGGCCGGGGTGCCCGTGCACCACGTGGTGCTCGAGCCGCCCTTCGGCCTGGACGCGGTGAGCGTTCCCGAGGACGCCGACCTGGTCGTGGTGGGCAACCCGACCAACCCGACCTCGGTGCTGCACACCCGCGAGCAGCTGCTCGCGTTGCGCCGGCCCGGCCGGATCCTGGTGGTCGACGAGGCGTTCGCCGATTCGATCCCGGGCGAACCCGAGTCGCTGGCCGCTGATTCGCTGCCCGATGTGCTGGTGCTGCGCAGCCTGACCAAGACGTGGGCGCTGGCGGGATTGCGGGTGGGCTACGCCCTGGGCTCCCCGGAAATGCTGGCCCGGTTGACCTCGCAGCGTGCCCACTGGCCGGTGGGGACGCTGCAACTGGCGGCCATCGCGGCGTGTTGCGGCCGGCAGGCCGTCGCCGAGGCGGCGGCCGGTGCCGCGCGCCTGGCGGAGTTGCGTGCCGAGATGGTGGCCGGCCTGACGTCGGTGGGCGCCGAGGTGGTCGACGGCCGGGCACCGTTCGTGCTGTTCCGCAGGCCTGACGCGGTGGAGCTTCGAAAGGCATTGCGGGACAAGGAGATAGCTATCCGTCGCTGTGATACTTTCGTCGGCTTGGATGAGAGTTACCTGCGGGCCACGGTGCGCCGGGAGTGGCCGCTGCTGGTCGCAGCCATCGCGGAGGTGCGCCGGTGAGCGTGCGGCTGGCCGACATCATCGACGTGCTGGACGAGGCCTACCCGCCGCGGCTCGCCGAATCCTGGGACTCGGTGGGCCTGGTGTGCGGCGACCCCGGCGACGCGATCGAGTCGGTGACCGTCGCGGTCGACGCGACGGCCGCCGTCGTCGACCAAGTTCCCGAGGGTGACCTGCTGCTGGCCCATCACCCCTTGCTGCTGCGCGGGGTCGACACCGTGGCGGCCAGCACGCCCAAGGGTGCGCTGGTGCACCGCCTGATCCGAACGGGGCGTTCGCTGTTCACCGCGCACACCAACGCCGACTCGGCGTCACCGGGCGTGTCCGATGCGCTGGCCCAGGCCCTCGGCCTCACCGTCGAAGCCGCCCTGGAGCCGCGAACGGCCGCGCCCGACCTGGACAAGTGGGTCATCTATGTGCCGCGCGACAACGCGGAAGCGGTGCGGGCGGCCGTGTTCGAGGCGGGCGCCGGGCACATCGGCGACTACTCGCACTGCAGCTGGAGCGTCAGCGGCATCGGGCAGTTCCTGCCCCACGAAGGCGCATCGCCCGCGGTGGGCAGCATCGGAGCCGTCGAGAAGGTGGCCGAGGACCGGTTCGAGGTCGTCGCGCCCGCCCGGATCCGGGCCGCCGTGCTGGCGGCCATGCGCGCCGCCCATCCCTACGAGGAGCCCGCGTTCGACGTCTTCGCGCTGCTGCCCCCGCCCGGCGGCGCCGGGCTGGGCCGCATCGGCGCCCTGCCCCGGCCCGAACCGCTGCGCGACTTCGTGGCCCGCGTCGAAGCCGCCCTGCCGCGCACGGCGTGGGGCGTCCGCGCGGCCGGCGATCCCGACCTGTCGGTATCCCGGGTCGCCGTTTGCGGCGGCGCCGGGGACTCGCTGCTCGCGGCGGCGGCCGGCGCGGATGTGCAGGCGTACGTCACGGCCGACCTGCGGCACCATCCCGCCGACGAACATCGCCGGGCCTCCGGCGTGGCGCTGATCGACGTGGCGCACTGGGCGAGCGAATTCCCCTGGTGCGACCAGGCCGCCGACCTGCTGCGGTCGCGTTTCGGTGCCGCGCTGCCGGTGCGGGTATGCACCATTCGCACCGACCCATGGACTATGGGGCAACTGGAGGGTGACCACTGATGAAGGCCGAAGTCGCTCAGCAGCGTTCGCTGCTCGAGCTGTCGAAGCTGGATGCCGAGCTGTCCCGCATCACGCACCGGGCCAGCCATCTGGCGGAGCAACAGGCCTGCGAGCGGCTGCAGGAGGAGCTCAGCGCCGCCGGCGACCGCGTGGGCGCCATTCGGATCGCGTTGGAGGACATCGACGTTCAGGTGTCGCGACTCGAGTCCGAAATCGAGGCGGTTCGCCAGCGCGAGGACCGCGACCGCTCGTTGCTGCAGTCCGGTGCCACCGACGCGAAGCAACTGTCGGATCTGCAGCACGAGCTGGAGACCCTGACGCGCCGCCAGGCCAGCCTGGAAGATTCGCTGCTCGATGTGCTGGAGCGCCGCGAGGAACTGCAGTCCCAGCTGGATGACGGCCAGGGCAAGGTCGAAGCGCTGGAGGCCGAACTCGCCGACGCCCAGCGGGCTCTCGACGCCGCGCTCGCCGAAATCAGCGAGACCCGGCAAGCTCATTCGTCACGGCGCGAAACGCTGAGCGCGGCGCTGGACCCGGCCCTGTCCGCCTTGTACGAACGCCAGCGCGCCGGGGGAGGCCCGGGCGCCGGACCGTTGCTCGGGCGGCGGTGTGGTGCCTGTCGCCTCGAGATCGACCGGGGCGAGATGTCGCGGATCTCCGCCGCCGCCGACGACGACGTGGTGCGGTGCCCGGAGTGCGGCGCGATCCTGTTGCGGGTCAAGGGGTTGGACCAGTGAAGGTGGTGATCGAGGCCGACGGCGGGTCGCGCGGCAATCCCGGCCCGGCCGGATACGGCGCCGTGGTCTGGACGGAGGACCGCGCGACGGTGCTGGCGGAAACCAAGCAGGCCATCGGCCGGGCCACCAACAACGTGGCCGAATACCGTGGCCTGTTGGCCGGTTTGGACGACGCCCTGCGGGTTGGCGCGACCGAGGCCGCGGTCTTCCTGGATTCCAAGCTGCTGGTGGAGCAGATGTCGGGGCGGTGGAAGGTCAAGCATCCCGACCTGGTCGAGCTGCACGGCCAGGCCCGAAAGCTGGCGGCGCGCTTCGATCGGATCAGCTACACGTGGATTCCGCGGGACCGCAACTCTTATGCCGATCGGCTGGCGAACGAGGCGATGGACGCCGCCGCCAGCGGCACGGGGGAAGATCCCGGACTGGCCGCGGCCGAACCCGCGAAAACCGCTGCGGCGCAGTCCTCGCCACCCCCGCATGCGCCCGGATGGACCGGGGCGCGCGGTACGCCGACCAGGCTGCTGCTGCTGCGGCACGGCCAGACCGAGCTGTCGGCGCAGCGCC